>JAIESZ010000331.1 GCA_019745615.1 Burkholderiaceae bacterium | reverse complement strand
CAAAAATTGTTTTCTTTTGCCTTGGCTAGCATTTTGGGCGGTGCCATTGGCAATGTGATCGACCGGGTTGTCCACGGCTATGTGGTGGACTTTTTGGATTTTCACTGGGATTTTTTGTCTGGCCTGTTTTATGGCGGGCATTTCCCGGCCTTTAACATTGCCGATATGGGCATCACGGTAGGCGCAGCGCTGCTCATCGTCGATGAGTTTTTGCGGGCACGCAGCAAATGAAGCCATCCCTCAGTCCCAGCACGGCTGCCATGCTGACCCTCGCTCCCTTGCTGTGGGCAGGCAATGCCGTGGTCGGGCGGCTGATTAGCGATTTGGTGTCGCCCATGACGCTCAACCTAATCCGCTGGTTGCTGGCCTTTGTGCTGTTGCTACCACTGGCCTATCGGGTGCTGGGCCGCAGCAGCCCGGTATGGACGCACTGGCGGCGTTTTATCGTGCTGGGGCTGTTGGGCATTGGCTGCTACAACGCCTTGCTTTATCTGGCACTGCAAACCTCCACGCCTATCAATGTGACCTTGGTCGGCTCCAGTATGCCGGTGTGGATGTTGGCGATTGGGGCTCTGTTTTTTGGCGTTCCGGCCACACGACGACAAGTAGCGGGGGCAGCGCTATCCATCGTTGGGGTGGTGGTGGTACTCAGCCGGGGCGAATGGGGCCAATTGCTGGCGCTGCGCCTCGTACCGGGCGATTTTTTTATTCTGCTGGCCACCATTGCTTGGGCCTTTTATAGCTGGCTACTGGTACGCACCACCGAGCCAGCCAGCATTCGCAACGATTGGGCCGCTTTTTTGATGGGCCAGTTGGTGTTTGGCTTGGGCTGGTCTAGCCTGTTTGCTGGCGCTGAATGGGCCAGCGGCATGGGCACGCCCATTGTCTGGGGCGCGCCACTGCTGGCAGCCTTGGCCTTTATTGCCATTGGCCCTGCCCTGTTGGCTTACTGCTTTTGGGGCATTGGTGTGCGCCGCGCTGGGCCTAATTTGGCAGGCTTTTTTGCCAACCTCACGCCACTGTTTGCCGCACTGCTGTCAGCAGCGTTTTTGGGTGAAGCACCGCACCTGTACCACGCCCTAGCCTTTGCCCTGATTGTGGGCGGGATTGTGGTGTCGTCGCGGCGCTAAAACGCTGCTAGCGTGCAGATTTCAGTCGTCGTAACCCACGCGCTTGGCACCGGCCACCAACTGCGATAAATCCCGATCCAGCAGGGCTGCATCGCCCAATTGCCATTCAATCAACCGGCGTAGGTGGGTGATGCTGTCCAAGTCCATATGCAAGCAACGCAAGCCGGTTTGGTGCTCTTCGTGCCGCGCCACTTCTACTGCCATGGTGATGTGAACGTTAGAGGGTGCCAACGTCAATTGCAACCGGCACAAAGTGCCAGACTCTAGCCCGTGGTTGGGTGGCAGCTCTACCAATGCGCCCTTGAGCGAGAGATCCAAAATATGCACGCGCAAGCTAGAGTGATCCAGCTTTAATAAGGCCGGGGCATCGAAGTGGACACGGGTGAAATGGCGACGTTCGTGGGACATGGCGGCTTGGGTAAATGAAACGAATGCGCCAGTTTAAGCCCCTGCGGGGCTCGTGTGTGCGAAACTGGTATCTTGTTACTGTACCAACCTTGCACGCTTTCATGGCCACGCCCACCTTTTTGCCACCGTTTTGCGCCCTGCCTGCCTTGCCACAGCAACTACAACAGCAAGGCTTTGCTGTGTTATCTGCGGCTGATGTGGCTCAGTGGATCGGCTGCCCACTGCCCGACTTGCAGGCCCTGCAAGCTGACTGGAACCATCTCCCCCCCGACCACTACCTCAAAGACGGTGGCCGCTACCGCCAGCGCCGCCACGCCTCGTTTATCGTGCAGGGGGCTACCGTACACCCCGTGCCGCACCGCGCCCACTGGCAGCCGCTAGAGTACAACGCCTTGCACGGCGGCATGGAGCGTTGGTTTGAACCCATACCGCAGACCAGTCTGGCCCGCCCGGTCTGGGGCCAGTTATTGCAAACACTGGGCCAATTGTGTACGGCGGTGTTCACCCCCAACCAAGCGCCAGCACCTTGGTTTATAGAGGCGCACCAGTTTCGCATCGACACCACCGACGGCATTGGCCGCCCGACCCCCGAAGGCGCACACCGCGATGGCGTCGATTTGGTCGCGGTGTTTTTGGTGGCCCGTGAAGGGGTCAAGGGTGGGGAAACGCGTGTCTTTGAGGCTTGCGCGCCCGCCGGACAGCGCTTTACCCTGACGCAGCCGTGGTCGCTGCTGCTACTGGATGACGCACGCATGATCCACGAAACCACCCCTATCCAACCTGAAGTGGCTGGGGGCTACCGCGATACGCTGGTGGTCACTTGCCGACGCAGTGGCTTTCAAGATAGTCCCGCTGCAACTCCCGATGTATAAAAACCACTTGTGTCACGCCTTGAGTTAATAGGAGGTAAAACACCAATCCTTAGGATTGGTAATTACCACCATTAACAATTTATACCAACGCACAACCAACAATACAGCTTTCATTGATTTTTGCAACTGCCATAGTTTAGATTTATCAATTTCATCAAGCGCATTACAGTTTTCTTCTGGATAGAACGATTGCAAAAGGCTATCAACAAAAAACCTTTTTTGGTCAGTCGCCACAAAACTCCCAGCTCCAGTCTTGTTGACTGTCAAAGTTTCTAACTGTGACTTACTGACTCAACAATACCCGCTAGAAACCCCCAAAAGAATCCTAGATTTGACATGGGTCACGTCCAACCCTAGCATGGACAAGTACACTATAGTGCTTATGTATTAAAGAGGTGTGCTCTGTCCGAAAAGTATGGTGTTTCTATCGGTGTATTGGCGGCAGAGTTAGGTGTGGCCACCACCACCTTGCGCAAATGGGAGTCTCGCTACGGATTTCCGTTGGCACAGCGCACCTCTGCCCGTACCCGACTGTATGCCCCGGCCACCGTGGATCAATTGCGTTTGGCCCTGATCCGAATGGCCCCCGGCGAAAAGCCGGGCGTTGTGTTGCGTACACCTTTCACAGAGCACCTCTGCGCAGTCCCCATGCTCTCGGTTGACGCAGCGCGAACTCACCTTACTCATGCAGCGGCTGCCACCCCATGTGTGCCTGTGGCTGGGCGGTGGTGGCGTTGCCGCTTTGCAGCGTGTGCCACCAAAGACCCAAATATTTACCTCTTGCACAGACATTGCATCGGCATTAGCAGCCGTGTCTGCACGGGTGTCGTGCCATTGAACCAGGAATCAGCATTGTGAGCAAAACCACCCGCACCAGCAAAAATACCTCTCTACCCGGCATACATTTCGATGGTTATGTGGTGGGCATTGGGGCCTCGGCAGGCGGACTAGAGGCGCTGGAACAATTTTTCGATCACTGTGCATCCGATAGCGGCGCAGCCTATGTGGTGGTGCAACATTTATCGCCGGACCACAAAAGCATGATGAACAATCTGCTCTCGCGGCACACACGGATGCCAGTGCAAATGGTAGAAGATGGTATGCCAGTACAAGCCAATCAGGTCTATCTGATACCACCGGGTGCCGTCATGCGAATATCTGGTGGGCAGTTCCATTTGTCGCCCAAAAGCCCACATGGACTGACGCTGCCGATTGATATTTTCTTCAGTTCGCTGTCAGAGAGCTACCACTCACGGGCGCTGGGGGTGGTGCTGTCGGGCACAGGGTCTGATGGCACCAGAGGGGCTGTGGCCATTAATGCTGCTGGCGGTTTTTTGCTGGCACAAGACCCTGAGCAGGCCAAGTTTGATGGCATGCCTCGCAGTGTCATTGCCACAGGGGTGGTAGATGAAGTTCTGCCTGCACAAAATCTGGGTGCACGGGTATTATTGCATATCCAGAACCTGCCATACGAGCCAGTACACACCCCCGCCGATGCACCAGCCCGCAACGAACTGCTGACAGAAGGCGAGGCCTTGCAGTCGCTGCTGCAATTGCTCAAACAAACTGGTGGCATTAACTTTCAAGATTATAAATCGGGTACGGTCATGCGGCGCATCCAGCGGCGTATGCAAGTGCGCCATATGCCCAATTTACAAACCTACCTCGACTTAGTCGAGCAAGATCGGGCTGAGTTGTTCGTGTTGCGCCGCGAACTGTTGATTGCCGTTACCAGTTTTTTCCGCGACCCTGACTCATTTGAATTATTGTCCAAAAAAGCCATTACCCAATTGGTACAAAAAGCCAGTGGTGGCAGCCCCATCCGGGTGTGGGTGGCAGGCACATCCACGGGTGAAGAAGCCTACAGCTTGGCTATGCTATTTATGGAAGCATTTGAGCGCGAACGGCGTTGGCCAAGCCTGAAGATTTTTGCCACAGACATCAACCAACAAAACATTGATGCAGCAGCACAGGGTCAATATCCCGAATCCGCAGCAGTAGAGTTAACACCTGCCCGCTTAGACCGATTTTTTGTTAAAAATGGTAGCTATTTTGTTGTTAAACCTGAGTTAAGGCAAGTTATTGTTTTTGCACGCCATAATCTACTAGAAGACCCACCGTTCACCCGCATGGATTTGGTCAGCTGCCGCAATATGCTGATTTACTTCCGCCCTGAAGCTCAAGACAGAGCACAGCGCCGTTTACAGTATGCGGTCAAACCTGACGGCTATCTTTTCTTAGGGTCTAGTGAGTCATTATTAGGCGCTAGCACTGCATTTAGCACCTTGGACGTCAAGCACAAGATATTTCAATGCACAGTGGGCACACTGCCGCTGGTCTACGATACCTCTGCTTCAGGTGCTACAGTGCCAGCCCCGGTGGGTAAACGCTTGGTCAGTGCCCCCGTGCGTACGGTACCTTCAGATGCTCCAGTGGTAGATGCTGCTTTAACCACGCTCATGTCCACCTATGTCCCGCCCGCCATGCTGGTGAACGATCAACACCAAGTCGTTCATTTATTTGGGGACATGAAATCATTTTTCCAAGTCCGCGAAGGGCTGGCCAGCCTCGATATTCACCGCGTACTGCCTGATGCGCTGATTCCATCGGCATCGGCGTTGGTATTCAAGGCCACCAAAGACGGCGTCAAGCTGGTGTCCGATATTTTGCGCGTCAGCGTGGGCACCGATGAAGATGTACCACTGCGCTTAGTAGCTCAACCCTTGCGCTTGCATGGCGAAGAGCGTTTTGTGTTGCTGTGCTTTGAGCGACTGAGCAACACACCCGCGCAAACCAGTGACGAAGCCACAGCGCCCATTGACGTGGCCAGCGAAACCATGGCCAGAGTAGAAATTCTGGAACGCGAGCTGATGGCTACACGAGAAAGCCTACAAGCCACGATTGAAGAGCTGGAAACCTCCAACGAGGAACTGCAAGCCACCAACGAAGAAATGATGGCCTCGAATGAGGAGCTGCAAAGCTCCAATGAAGAACTGCAATCAGTCAATGAAGAGCTAAACACCGTCAACGCCGAGTTCCAAGAAAAAACAACTATTCTCAGCCGCCTCAATTCCGACATGGACAGCATGACCAAAGCGGTCGGTGTGGCCACCGTGTTTGTCGATCAGGATTTGAACCTGACACGGTTCAGCCCCGACGCGCTAGAGCTGTTCAAGTTGCGCGACTCAGATATTGGACGGGCCTTGGACGACATTGGCCACCGGCTCAAATACCCCAATTTGATGGAAGACATTCGCCGCACCTTGCTCACTGATCGAATGCAAGAACGCGAAATTTTGGCCGAAGATGGGCGCATGTTCCTGTGTCGACTGCTGCCGTATCGGGTGCCCTCTAGCCAACAGCGCGGCGTGGTGTGTACGTTTGTGGACGTCACGGTGTTTCGTGACTTGCAACGCCTGCAAGCCGTCATTGATGCCCTGCCAGAGCATGTGGCCGTGCTAGAGCAAGACGGCCGCATCAGCATGGTCAATGCGGCTTGGCGTAACTTTGCCCGTGCCAACGGCGACAGCCTACTTACCCATTCTGGGCCCGGCACCAACTACTTTGATGCTTGCAAAGGGGCCGATGATCTCGGAGATGTGTACGCCCGGCGCGCAGTGAGCGGGGTGCGTGCCGTACTCGAAGGCACATTGCCCTTTTTTACCTTGCAATACCCCTGCCATTCACCTACCGAGAAGCGCTGGTTTTTCATGAACGTGGCACCGGTCAGTGGTGGGCACGAATTTGGTGCCCTCGTCAGCCATATTAATATTTCAGGCTGGTACCACGGTTTTACGGATGAATTCGACGCAGCCGTTTTAGCTCGATAGAGGTTCTTCATGGCCACTGATCGATCCAGAATGAGCAACACGGGTGGCACTGATCTTTTTGCCACCCAAAGAATATTGGCACACACTGAAGAAAGCCTTCATGAATACCAAACAGAATTAGAGTTACAAAATCAAGCACTGAGAAGTGCACAGGTGGAAACGCGGGTGGCCTTAGGGCGCTACCGTACGCTATTTGAAACCTTGCCATTGCCCGCTTTGGTGCTCGATGCGCATGGTTTATTACAAGAAGCCAATACAGCCGCACTGAATTTCTTTGGATTCAAGCAGCACCGGCAAGCCATAAACCATTCGGTTTTCCGTTTGTTAGGAATGTCGGAAGACGTGCGTTTAGCACAAACCTTGAAAGAAGTCACTACAGAGCGCCAGCAGGTGCTGCGCGATTGGGTAATCCGTGATGCCCAAGGCATAGAGCACGCGATGGAAGGACACGTGAGTGTTCTCAACGCAACGTTTCATCTTGATGGTCATCGCTTATTATTGCTGCTAGACCGCACCGATCAAGCCCATCGTGAACGTGAAGGCCAAATTTTTCAGGCTTTATTGGACAACGCCAATGCCTTGATCTACGCCTTTGACCGCGACGGGCGTTGTGTACTGGCTAACGCCCATTTGGCCAAGGTATTAGAGCGCAGACCTGATAAGCTGCTCGGTTCTGCACGCCAAGAGTGGTTAAACCCTACCGAATTGCAATTGCAGGTAAAAAATGACCACCAAGTGTTTATTAACCAACGGCCAATTACAGTAGATGAAACGGTGCAATTGCGTGGCGGCTTGAAACGCCATTTCATTAGCCATAAGTTTCCACTCAAAGACGGGTGTGGGCGTATATTTGCCGTGGCCGGAATAAGCACCGAGGTCACGGCCCAACGCCAAATGGAACAGCGCTTACAGTGGGCTATGGCGGTATTCAATCAAGGTTCAGAAGGCGTACTGATATGCGATGAGCGCAACAGTATAGTGCAGGTGAATACGGCCTTTCAGCGCATTACTGGCTATTCTGAAGATGAGGTCATGGGCCGAAATCCGTCTTTAATGGCCTCCGGTCGGCATGATTTGGCATTTTACCGCCAGTTTTGGCATGAACTGATAGCGTACGGCCACTGGGAAGGTGAAATCTGGAACCGGCGCAAAGATGGTGCCGTTTATCCGCAGTGGCTACGCGTCAGTCGAGTCTCAAAACAGGGCAGTCTGCCGGGGAGTTTTGTTGGCGTCTTCAGCGATTTGTCGATCCGCAAAGCCTCAGAAGAAGAAATCGAACGACTGGCATTTTATGATCTGCTGACCAACACCCCCAACCGTCATTTATTGCGCGACCGACTAGAGCAGGCCATTCGGGTAGGTACCCGCGAACGTACGCAGTTTGCCGTAATGTTTCTGGACTTGGATCATTTCAAAGAAGTCAACGATGTACATGGTCACGATGTTGGTGACGAAGTTTTGATTGAGGTGAGCCAACGGTTACAAGCGGCCTTGCGCGCCCAAGACACGGTTTGCCGTCAAGGCGGTGACGAGTTTATTCTGCTCCTGTGCCCCATAGACCAGCCGGGAGCACAAGTATGTGTGCAAAAATTGCTGACGGCTATGGCACAGCCTTTTTTGACAACGCAGGGTGAACTCAAGTTATCGGCATCGATTGGCGTGGCTATGTTTCCGGATGACGCCCGCAGCGTACAAACATTGATGCGCAATGCCGACAGCGCCATGTACGAGGCCAAACATAACGGGCGCAACAACTACAGTTTTTTCAGCGCCGACATGGCCCAGCAGTCGGCACTCAGGGTAGCTATTGAGCGCTCGTTGCGCAGTGCCGTGGGCACTGACGAGCTGACATTGCATTTTCAGCCCAAATTGGATTTAGCCAGTGGCGCACTGTTGGGGGCCGAAGCCTTGCTGCGTTGGAACAGCCCGACGCTCGGCATCATGGCCCCTGATGCGTTCATTCCGGTGGCCGAAGAAAGTGGATTGATCGTTCCACTAGGCACATGGGTACTAGAGCAAGCCTTGGCACAGATCAAAGCATGGCAAGTCAGTGGTCTGGGCTGGCTACAGGTAAGTGTGAATGTGTCGGCAGGCCAGTTTTGGAAGCAGGATTTGCCAGCGTTGGTAGCAGACAGGCTGCACGCCAGCGGAGTGCCGGCGGCGATGTTGGACTTAGAGTTGACCGAGCGCGTGGCGATGGTCAATCCTCAAGAAGGGGTATTGATCTGCCAGCGCTTGAAGCGCTTGGGGGTGTCATTGTCTATGGATGACTTTGGCACCGGCTATTCATCGCTGTCGTATTTGAGCCGCTTACCGATGGACGTACTCAAAATTGACCAATCGTTTGTACGGCGACTGGGCGAGGACCAACACGATGCACAAATCGTTCGATCCGTCGTGCAACTGGCCCATAGTTTGAACTTGCGCACAGTGGCTGAAGGCGTAGAAACCACCGAACAACACCGCTTTTTGCAAACGCTGGGTTGCGATCAAGGGCAAGGATATTTGTTTGCACGGCCACTGCCAGCCAGTGCTTTTGCGCAATGGTGGCAGCAACATCTGACAGAGCCACTCTTGTAGCCTTTCTCTTTGAACTGTAATGGGACGGTATAGACTGTGACACCATCAGTCCCACATTTTGGTCAACCTGAAGGAGAAAAAACCATGTTCAAACATATTTTGGTGCCTGTGGATGGCTCCCCCACCTCGATGCTGGCAGTCAACAAGGCGATTGGTCTAGTCAAAGCTTTCGGCAGTACCGTCACGGCGCTGTATGTGCTTGATCCGTACCCCTTTACTGGCGTTGGTGCTGATTTTGCCTACGGCCAAGCGCAATACCTCAGCGCCGCCACTGCCGAGGCCAATGCTGCTCTGGAAGCCGTGCGCCAAGCCATGCACGAGGCCCAAATTGAGGTGCAGGTGCTGATAGGCGAAGGCCATGCCGTGCATGAAGGCGTAGTGCAAGCCATCGAAAAAACCGGTGCCGACTTGGTCGTCATGGGTTCGCATGGCCGCCGGGGCTTAGAAAAACTGATGCTGGGCAGCGTGGCCCAGCGCGTACTCAGTGCCGTGCATATACCAGTACTGGTAGTACGCCAATAAACCTAAGCGATCAGCCGTTGCGGTTGCGCATCCAGTCAGCCGTTTGCATAAAGCTCTCGTTCAGGCGTTCACGCAACGGCTCTGGGATACCCGTTTCACGCATGGCCTGATCCATGCAAGCGACCCACTGGTCACGCTCTTTGATGCCGATAGCAAAGGGCATATGCCGAGCGCGCAGGCGCGGGTGGCCGATTTTTTCGACAAAATAGTCGGGGCCACCCAACCAGCCGCACAAAAACCAGAACAGTTTTTGCTGCGCCTCGTCGAGTGTGCTGCCGTGGGTGGCGCGCAGTTCGGCATAGCCCGGTTCTAAGTCCATCAGCGCATAAAAGCGCTCGGTCAGGGCTTGCAGGCGTGGCTCACCGCCAATCAGGTCAAAGGCTGTGGGTTGCTTGCTGGTGTTCTCATCATCCATAGTATTTTCTCATCCGCTAAAAGAGGGGGGCTTATTCTGCCGTACGGCGCAGCGTGGCCACCACCGGACGCTCCAGCACTTCGCGCAGGCCCCACCAGCCTGCCGCCAGCGCCAGCACAGCCCCCGCCGCACTGCCCGC
>JAIESZ010000182.1 GCA_019745615.1 Burkholderiaceae bacterium | reverse complement strand
GTAGTTCGGTCATGGCGGATATTCTGCAAGAAACAACAGGAATCAAGCCATGCAAGAACTGTGCACGCTGGCGCTGCTCAGGTGGTAGTGGCTTTTACGAAGTCCGGCAGCGGCGGGTAGCCTTCGGACAGGGTCAGCACCTCGTAGCCGGTGGGAGTCACAAGCACGGTATGCTCCCACTGCGCCGACAGGCTGCGGTCTTTGGTGATGATCGTCCAGCCATCATTGCCCAGCTCTTTGATGTCACGCTTGCCCGCATTGAGCATCGGCTCAATGGTAAAAATCATGCCGGGCTTAAGTTCTTCTAAGGTACCGGGGCGACCATAGTGCAGCACCTGTGGCTCTTCATGAAACTTTTGCCCAATACCGTGGCCGCAAAACTCGCGCACCACCGACAGGCCGTGGCCCTCGGCAAATTTTTGAATAGCGTGGCCAATATCACCCAAGCGTGCGCCAGGCTTGACCTGCAAAATACCAATCCACATCGCCTCATAGGTCAGGGAGCACAAGCGCTTGGCGGCAATGGAGCAGTCGCCAATCAGGTACATACGGCTGCTGTCACCATACCAGCCATCCTCGGTAATCACCGTGACGTCCACATTGACAATATCGCCCTTTTTCAAAGGCTTGTCATTGGGGATGCCGTGGCACACCACATGGTTGATCGAAGTACACAAGTTGCCGGGGTAAGCTGGGTAACCCGGTGGTTGGTAGCCAATAGTGGCCGAGCGCGTGCCTTGGCGGGCCATGCACTCGGCACCAAGGCGGTCGATCTCCAGCGTAGTCATGCCAGGTTGGATATGGAGGGCGATGTGGTCCAGCACTTCAGAGGCCAGACGGCAGGCCCGGCGCATAGCGTCGATTTCCGGGGCCGTTTTGATGGTGATGCTCATAGGCCCGTGATTATCCCATTGCCCTTTGCCATTGCCCACAGCGGGGCCTTGGAGAGGTGCAGGCCGGTAAAATGGCCCCTTCTGCTGGCGCTGTCCAGCCTCTTTTGCCCCATCTTTACCCAACCAGGCCGCCAACGTGACCTTGCACATCACCACGCTTGCGGGCGCTAACGCCCTCAGCCCCTTCCGCGCCCAGCAAATCTTGCCCGCGCTCCAAGCCATCCACCCCAAAATTGCGTCGATTGCCGCACGCTTTGTTCATTTGGTGGCCACCGATGTCGCACCGGCTGCGGATACCCTAGAGCGTCTGGCCGCCTTGCTCAACTATGGCGAGCCCTACACCGGCCCCACCGAGAGCGCGGCACTGATCGTGACCCCCCGTTTGGGCACGGTTTCGCCTTGGGCCTCCAAGGCCACCGATATTGCGCACAACTGCGGTTTGGCCGTGCGCCGCATTGAGCGCGTGACGCAATACCACCTCACGCTGCAATCGGGCCTACTCAGTAAGCCCAGCCTCAATGCCGAGCAGCGCCAGCAAGTGGCCGATCTGCTGCACGACCGCATGACCGAATCGGTAGTGGCCGACCTGAGTGGCGCGCAAAACCTGTTTACCGAGCTGCCCGCGCAGCCGATGGAGCAAGTGGATGTGTTGGGCGGTGGCCGCGCCGCGCTGGAAAGCGCCAACAAGCAATGGGGCTTGGCACTGGCCGATGACGAAATCGACTATCTGGTCAACGCCTTCCAAGGCTTGCAACGCAACCCCACCGATGTCGAACTGATGATGTTCGCGCAGGCCAACAGCGAACACTGCCGCCACAAGATTTTTAACGCCCAATTCACCATTGATGGCGCTGCCCAAGACAAAAGCCTGTTTGCGATGATTCGCAACACGCACCAACTGGCACCACAGCACACCGTCGTTGCCTATTCTGACAATGCCTCGATCATGGAAGGCTCGTCCGTAGAGCGTTTTGTCGCCCGGATGCAGGGCGATGCCAACAGCTACCAAAAAGAGCAGGCCACCCACCATGTGCTGATGAAGGTAGAAACGCACAACCACCCCACAGCCATCTCGCCCTTCCCCGGTGCTTCTACCGGCGCGGGCGGTGAAATCCGCGATGAGGGTGCTACCGGGCGCGGCTCCAAGCCCAAGGCGGGCCTGACCGGCTTTACCGTGTCCAAACTCTGGGATGGCGCTTCCGATCAAGAGGGCGGCAAGCCCGGCCATATCGCCAGCCCGTTGCAAATCATGATTGAAGGCCCGTTGGGCGGTGCTGCGTTCAACAACGAGTTTGGCCGCCCCAACCTGACCGGCTATTTCCGCGAATACGAACAAACCGTGGCCGGTGTGCAACGCGGCTACCACAAGCCCATCATGATTGCTGGCGGCTTGGGCGTGATTGACGCCGGGCAAACGCAAAAAGTGGAGTTTCCTGCCGGTTCGCTGCTGATCCAACTCGGTGGCCCCGGTATGCGTATCGGCATGGGCGGCAGTGCAGCCAGCTCCATGGCGACCGGCACCAACGCCGCCGAACTCGATTTTGACTCCGTGCAGCGCGGCAACCCAGAAATCGAACGCCGCGCCCAAGAAGTGATTAACCACTGCTGGGCGCAAGGCGAGAACAACCCCATTTTGGCGATCCACGATGTCGGCGCGGGTGGGTTGTCCAATGCCTTCCCAGAGCTGACCAACGATGCCGGTCGTGGCGCACGCTTTGACCTGCGCGCTGTGCAATTGGAAGAATCGGGTTTGGCCCCGAAAGAAATCTGGAGCAACGAAAGCCAAGAGCGCTATGTGCTGGCGATTGCACCGCAGTCGCTGGAGCAGTTCCGCGCCTTCTGTGAGCGTGAGCGCTGCCCGTTTGCTGTGATTGGCACCGCCACCGAAGAGCGCCAGTTGGTGCTGGAAGACACCGCCGCGACGGCGGCAGACCAGAAATTCCCGGTCGATATGCCGATGTCGGTGCTGTTGGGCAAACCACCCAAGATGCACCGCGACGTCAAAACCGTGCAGCGCGCCTTCCAGCCGATGGAACTGACCGGCGTCGAGCTACAAAAATCCATCATTGATGTGCTCAGTCACCCCACGGTGGCCTCCAAACGCTTCCTGATCACCATTGGCGACCGCGCCGTCGGCGGCCTAACGCACCGTGACCAAATGGTCGGCCCTTGGCAAATTCCGGTGGCCGACGTTGCCGTGACGCTGGCCGATTACCAAGGCTTTGCTGGTGAAGCGATGGCGATGGGTGAACGCACCCCGCTGGCTGCACTGAATGCCCCCGCTTCGGGCCGCATGGCGATTGCCGAGGCCATTACCAACCTGCTGGCCGCACCGATGGAGCTGTCGCGCGTCAAGTTGTCGGCCAACTGGATGGCTGCCTGTGGCGAGCCGGGCGAAGATGCCGCACTGTACGACACCGTGAAAGCCGTGGGCATGGAACTGTGCCCACAACTGGGCATCTCGATTCCAGTGGGCAAGGATTCGCTGTCCATGCGTACGCAATGGCAGCATGATGGCGAAACGCACAAGGTGGTCTCGCCCGTGAGCCTCATCATCACTGCCTTTGCGACGCTGCAAGATGTGCGCGGCACCCTGACGCCACAACTCAACGCCACCGTAGAAGACACCACACTGGTGCTGATTGATTTGGGCAAGGGCCAAGGCCGCATGGGCGGCAGCATTTTGGGGCAGGTGCTCAACCAATCGGGTGATGTGGTGCCCGATTTGGACGATGCACAAGACCTGATCCAATTGGTCAATGCCATTAACACCCTGCGCGCCCAAGGCCAAATTTTGGCCTACCACGACCGCAGCGATGGCGGCTTGCTGGCAGCAGTGGCCGAAATGGCCTTTGCCGGTCATGTGGGCGTAGCGCTCAACGTCGATATGCTGGTCACTGAAGGTGATGGCATCAGCGACAGCCGCATGGACGCGGGCGACTCCAAAAACTGGGCACAGCAGGTCAGCGCCCGCCGCGAAGAACTGACGCTCAAAGCGCTGTTCAACGAAGAACTGGGCGTGGTGCTGCAAGTGCGCACCACCGAGCGCAACGCCGTGATGCAAACACTGCGTGCGCATGGGCTGTCCAAGTTCAGCCACTTCATTGGCAAAACACGCCCCGCCTGCTCGGCAATGGATGCGGGCAAGGGTCAATTGTCCATCTGGCGCGATGCCAAAGAAGTGTTTAGCGCCCCCTTGGCCGACTTGCACCAAGTCTGGGACAGCGTGAGCTGGAAAATCTGCCAGCAGCGCGACAACCCCGCCTGCGCCGATGCCGAACACGCCGCCGCAGGCGATGCGCAAGACCCCGGTATGCACGTCCACCTGACGTTTGACCCGGCACAAAACGTGGCAGCGCCGTTCCTGCACCTGTCACGCCCCAAAGTGGCCGTGCTGCGTGAGCAAGGCGTCAACTCCCATGTCGAAATGGCCTACGCCTTCACCGAAGCCGGTTTTGAGGCTGTAGACGTGCACATGACCGACCTACAAACTGGCCGCGTGCGCTTGCAGGATGTACAGGGCGTGGTGGCTTGTGGCGGCTTTAGCTATGGCGACACTTTGGGTGCAGGCATTGGCTGGGCGCGCTCCATCACCTTTAACCCGGTGCTGGCCGAGCAGTTCCAAGGCTTTTTTGCCCGCCAAGACACCTTTGGCTTGGGCGTGTGCAACGGCTGCCAGATGTTTGCCGAACTGGCCGACATCATCCCCGGCGCACAAGACTGGCCGCGCTTTACCACCAACCAAAGCGAGCGCTTTGAAGCCCGCCTGAGCATGGTCGAAGTGTTGGAATCCCCCAGCATCTTCTTGCAAGGCATGGCGGGCAGCCGCCTGCCGATTGCAGTAGCCCACGGCGAGGGCTATGCCAACTTCAAGCACCGGGGCAACCCCACACAGGTATTGGAAGCCATGCGCTTTGTGGATAACACCGGCACAGCCACTGAGCGTTACCCGTTCAACCCCAATGGCAGCGCAGGCGGCCTGACCGCCGTGACCACCGCCGATGGTCGCTTTACGGCCATGATGCCGCACCCTGAGCGTGTGTTCCGCAACATCCAAATGAGCTGGACAGACTTGGCTGCCAGCGGTGGCATCACAGCGGCCAGCCCGTGGATGCACCTGTGGCGCAACGCACGCCGTTGGGTCGGTTGACCATCAACAGCACTTGCGGCTGAGGAAAAGTACCACTTTGAACCCCACTGATCGATTGCACACCCTTGCGACATTTTGCTTTCAGATGGTTCAAAATCGTCTTTTCCTTGGCCGTCATGCTTGCCCATGCAGAAACAGCGTGGTCTTTAGAGCAGCTCTCGCTCCAACTGCGCTGGGTGCATCAATTCCAGTTTGCGGGATACTATGCCGCCCAGCAGCAGGGTTATTACCGTGAGGCGGGCCTGGAGGTCTCCTTCAAAGAGGGGGGGCCAAGGGTCAATCCGGTAGCGGAAGTATTGGCTGGCCACAGCGACTTCGGCATTGGCCTGTCTAATTTGGTAGTGGAGTACCTTAAAGGCCAGCCGTTGGTAATGCTGGCCCCGGTGTTCCAGCACTCGCCCAATGTGCTATTGG
Source organism: Burkholderiaceae bacterium (assembly GCA_019745615.1). Lineage (GTDB taxonomy): Bacteria > Pseudomonadota > Gammaproteobacteria > Burkholderiales > Burkholderiaceae_C > Simplicispira. Next base: position 4,315 of record JAIESZ010000182.1, on the reverse strand, counting down.
TACAAGGCCAAGACAAACGCTTGGTCGATCTGGCTCGGCCCGATGCCGGAAAAATCGCCCTGCTGGGTGGCAATCAGGATGTCGATCTCAAGGCAATGTTTCTGGATGAAGGCATTGCCCTACACCGGCTGCGCATTGTGCCCAATGAAAACCACCTGCAAGATTTTCTCGACCAGCGCGTGGAGGCACTCAATGCCTACGCCTCTAACGAACCCTACTTGCTCAACCAACGCCACATTCCATACACCATTCTCAAGCCGCAAACCTACGGCATGGATTTTTATGGTGATGTGCTGTTCACCAGCCAAGCATTGGCCCGCTCTCGCCCAGAGGTGGTCGAAGCCTTCCGTACTGCCTCGATGCGCGGATGGCAATATGCCCTAGAGCACGAAGAAGAAATCATTACCCTGATCCAACAGCAATACAACAGCCAGCAAAAAACCCGCGACCACCTTCGTTATGAAGCCCGTGAAATAGAGCGCCTCATCAACCCCGAAGTAATCGACATCGGCCACAGCAATCCGGGGCGGTGGCAACATATTGCCAAAACCTATGCCCGTTTTGGCATGGTCAATTTTGACGGGCCGCTGGACAATTTTTTCTATCAACAAAAGCAGAATGTCGATCTGAGCCGGTTCTACTGGGCCTTGGGCATCATCAGTGCCATCTTAGCTATCGTTGGCAGCATTGCCTGGTTCATTCACCGCGTCAATCGCCGTCTGGCGGTGGCCTTAGCAGAGAAATCACGCAGCGAAGAGCACCACCGCGTCGTGTTTCAGACTTCACCCTCGGCAGGCATTGTCTGGCACCAAGGATTCATCGTGACCGACTGGAACCAGCAGGCCGAAGCCGTGTTTGGCTGGAAACGCGAAGAAGTGCTGGGCCGACCTTTTACCGATTTTTTGTTGCCCGACACAGAAATGCAGCATTTGGTGCCTGAACTGGCCCATCTGGTACAAGAAAACACCCTGCCACACAGCATCAACCAAAACCTGACGCGCGCTGGCGAAATCATCACTTGCGAATGGTTCAACGCTTGGTTGCCCGAACGTCCCGGAGAGCCACGCAAAGTCATCTCTCAGGCCATCAACATCACTGAACGTTTGCAGTTGGAAGAAGAAATTCGCCAACTGGCATTTTTTGATCCCCTGACCCAATTGCCCAATCGACGCCTGCTGCAAAATCGACTCCAGCATCGGCTCACAATGCTGCAACACGACAGCGCGCACAGTGCGTTGATTTTTTTGGACTTAGACAACTTCAAGCCGCTCAACGATACGCACGGGCACGCCGTTGGAGACCAACTGCTGATCGAAGTTGCACAGCGGCTGCGAGCCTGCCTGCGCGACAGCGATACCGTGGCCCGCTTTGGCGGTGACGAGTTTGTGGTGCTGCTGTGCGGATTAGATACACAACGGACACAGGCACACGCTTTAGCGCTCCACATTGCGCAGCAAATACTGCACTGTCTGGCGCAACCTTATCGGTTGCAGCGCGCAAATGGCACCGGTATTGTCGAACACCGCTGCTCGGCCAGTATCGGCATGGCCTTGTTTGATGGTTCGGTAGATGCAGAAAACGTACTGCGCCGCGCCGACGCGTCGATGTACCGCGCCAAAGACAACGGACGCAACTGTATCGAGATAGATGCCAGCCTGTCCCCCGAAGCAAGCAGCGCTACCCCATCACCCCCTGCCAGCATCACCATTGCTGTCACCCCAGAAGTTGTAACAGCAACATAATCCGCGCTTTGACGGGGCTTAAGCCCAGGGCCCAAGGCCAGCGCGGCGTATTTTCTGCGGCAGGCACCAACTGGCCCCACGGACAACGGCTGGCCACCAGCACGGCCACGCCAGCAGCTTCGGCCCGCACCAAGGCTGCCTCCAAGGCTTGGTGGATGGTGCCATTGCCCGTAGCAGCCACCACCAACCCCTGCACGCCACTGGCCACCAGCGCCTCTACGGTGGCGGCACTGGCTCCGGCATAGCTCATCAGCACCTCGACCCTAGGCCAACCCGTTACGCCATCTAACGGCGGAAAAACTGTCTGCGCAAAAGCACCTTGGGAAGCCACGGGCCAAGGCTGGGTCATACGCAGTTGCCCCTCTTCTATCCAACCCAGTGGCCCGGCATCACCCGAATCAAAGGCGTCCAGCCGGTAAGGGTGCACCTTTTGCACCCGCTGCGCCCCATGCACTTGGCCAGCACACACCACCACCACCCCTTGGGCGTGGGGGTGTGCCACTACCGCCAAAGCATCGCGTAAATTTTGGGGGCCATCGGCAAACAAGGCTGTGGCAGGCCGCATGGCACAGGTCAAAACCACTAGCTTGCCCGCTGGCAGCACATTGTGCAAAAACCAAGCGGTTTCTTCCAGCGTATCGGTACCGTGGGTAATAACGATGCCTTGCACCAGCGGCTGTTGCAGATAGTGCTGGCAGCGCTGCGCCAGCGCCTGCCACAGCGCAAAATCCATGTCCTTGCTGTCGATTTGTGCCACTTGCTCGGCCAGCAGCTCGACGCCTGCGGGTACTGCGCCAGCACCCAACGCATCCAACAAGGTTTTTACGCTGCGTTGCGCCGCACTGTAGCCTAGGTTGTCATGGGCATGGGCGGCAGTGCCAGCAATGGTGCCACCAGTGCCCAGCACCACCACGCAGGACTTGGTGTTCATGGGCTTTGCAATGCTTTTTGCCGGGTGCCACGCCAAGCACCTAGCACGGCGATCAACCCCGGCACCAAAATCAGCCCCCAGATGATCTTGTCTAGGTTCTGCTGCACCCAAGGCAGGTTGCCAAAAAAGTAGCCCGCAGTGCAAATACCCAGCACCCAGACTAAGGCCCCAACCACATTGAACATCGTAAATTGACGCCGCCGCATCGCCGCTACGCCCGCCACAAATGGGGCAAAGGTACGAATGAAGGGCATAAAACGCGCCAGCACAATAGTGACGCCACCGTAGCGCTCATAGAAGGCATGGGCTTGGTCAAAAGCGCGGCGGTTAAACCAGCGTGAATCCTCCCACTGGAACACCTTGGGGCCAAAGTAACGGCCTATCGAATAATTGCACTGATCGCCCAAAATGGCCGCTGCCAGCAGCACGGCGCAGGCCGGAGCAAACTCGATCAGGCCCGCACCAGCCAAGGCTCCCACAATAAACAGCAAAGAATCGCCCGGCAAAAATGGCATTACCACCACGCCGGTCTCGACAAACACAATCAAAAACAGCAGGGCATAGACCCAGACGCCATAGGCCAACACAAAGGCTTCAATGTGCTTGTCCACATGCAGGATGAAATCAAGAAGAAAAGTGATGGCTTCCATAGCGCTTTCCAAAAACAGTGGACGATTATCTCCGCCCCAGCCTGCCTACAATCTGCGCGGTGAATGACCTTACGCCCCTCTCCTCTGGTTCACGCCCCATCCGTGAACTGCCCGACGAACTTATCAGCCAGATAGCCGCTGGCGAAGTGGTAGAGCGCCCAGCCTCGGTGGTGCGCGAACTGCTCGACAACGCCCTCGATGCCGGAGCAACACAAATCACCGTGCGGCTGCTGGCCGGAGGCGTGCGCCTGATCGCCATCGAAGACAACGGCAGCGGCATTGCGCAAGCGCAATTGCCCTTGGCCCTGCGCCGCCACGCCACCAGCAAAATTGCCAGCCTGCATGATCTAGAAACCGTGGCGACAATGGGGTTTCGCGGCGAGGCGCTGGCCGCCATCTGTGCGGTGTCTGAAACCGCCCTACTCTCGCGCCCACCAGGGCAAGAAAGCGCCTTTTTGCTCGATGCACGCAGCGGCGAACTGCGCCCCGTGGCCCGTGGCCTAGGCACCACGGTAGAAGTCAAAGAACTGTTCTACTCTACCCCGGCGCGGCGCAAATTTCTCAAGTCCGATGCCACCGAGCTGGCCCACTGCCTTGAAGCTGTACGCCGCCAAGCCTTGGCCCGGCCTGATGTAGGCTTTGCTATCTGGCATGAGGGCAAGCTGGTAGAACAATGGCGCGCTACCCTCATCCCCGGCCAAGAAGGCCACAATGCACTGGCCCAGCGTCTGGCCGATGTGCTGGGGCAAGAATGGCTCACGCAATCGATAGCGGTGCAACACAGCCAAGGGCTGGTCACCGTCACAGGCCGGATTGGCGTGCCCGACGCCGCCCGCACCCGTGCCGACCAGCAGTTTGTTTATGTCAATGGCCGCTTTGTTCGCGACAAGGTCATCAGCCATGCCGTGCGCAGCGCCTATGAGGATGTGCTGCATGGGCAGCGCCAGCCGGTGTATGCGCTCTATATCGACATCGACCCGGCCCAAGTGGAT
>JAIESZ010000214.1 GCA_019745615.1 Burkholderiaceae bacterium | reverse complement strand
GCAAGCCATGCAAGCGCTGGGCGCACGCGGCTGGCAGCCCGACTACCTCACGGTGCGCCGCCGCAGTGATTTGCAGCCACCCCAAGCAGGTGATGGCGCTGGAGCATTGGTGGTGTTGGGTGCGGCCCGCTTGGGCAATACGCGGTTGATCGACAACTTTGAAATCTAAAGCGCAGTGGCAGCGCAGCAGTAGCGCTGGCAGACCCACGCAACCGGCGCGTCGCAGCCCGCAGCCCGCGCCAGCGCAGCCGCGCCTGTTGCTGCTGAACAAGCCGTTTGATGTGCTGACCCAGTTCAGCGGGGGCGAGGGCCGCGCCACGCTCAAAGATTTCGTGGCTGTGCCCGGTGTGTATCCGGCAGGCCGCCTAGATCGCGATAGCGAGGGCCTGCTGCTGCTCACCAACGATGGTGCCCTGCAAGCGCGCATTGCCGACCCTCGGCACAAACTGGCCAAAACTTATTGGGTGCAGGTAGAAGGCACGCCTACCGAGGCGCAATTGCAGCAACTGTGCGCGGGCGTGTTGCTCAACGATGGCCCCACCCTGCCCGCGCAAGTGCGGGCGTTAGAGCCTCCGGCGTTGTGGGAGCGCAAGCCGCCAGTGCGGTTTCGCCAGCATATCCCTACCGCTTGGCTAGAGTTGGTGATTCGTGAAGGGCGCAACCGCCAAGTGCGCCGCATGACGGCTGCGGTGGGCTTGCCCACGTTGCGGTTGGTACGGGTACGCATTGGCCCGTGGGCACTGGACGATCTGGCCCCCGGCCAGTGGCGCGAAGTGCCCGCCACGCTCACGGCAGCGGTGTTTTCTTAGCCCCTGCTGCACCCCTCCCAGCGGGTGGGCCATACCAGTGTCACAAAGGCTGGGTATCTTGGAAAGAGAGATACATCCACCCTTTGATTGGAACGCGCTGTGGCCAAAACCATCATGATCGTTGACGACTCAGCCTCCCTGCGGCAAGTGGTACGCATTGCCTTGCGCGGTGCAGGCTTTGAGGTGATAGAAGCCAGTGATGGTCAAGATGCGCTGGGCCATCTGGATGGTAAAAAAATCCATTTGGTGATTAGCGATGTCAACATGCCGCGCATGGATGGCATCTCGTTTGTCAAAGCGGCCAAACAGATACCGGCGTACCGCTTTACCCCGGTGGTCATGCTCACCACCGAGTCGGGTGAAGACGCCAAAGAAAAAGGCAAGGCCGCTGGGGCCAAGGCGTGGATGACTAAGCCCTTTCAGCCGACACAAATTTTGTCGGTGGTCTCTAAGCTGATTGCGCCTTAAAGGCTGTTCGTTCATCATGAATCTTGATGAGATCCTTCAGACTTTCATTGTTGAAAGCCGCGAGCTGTTGGAGGGCATGGAGCACGCGCTGTTGCAGTTGGAGAAAGTCCCCACCGATGCTGAACTGATCCATGCCATTTTTCGGGCAGCGCACACCATCAAAGGCTCGGCAGGGCTGTTTGGCCTAGAGTATCTGGTGGCCTTTACCCACCATGCCGAAAATGTGCTGGATCGGGTGCGTGCCGGTGAGCAGCTGCTCTCGCGTGAGTTGCTGGCGCTGCTGTTGCAGGTGCGTGACCATATTGGCGCGCTGGTTGACCATGCCGAGCAGCGCACGGTGCCTACCGCCGCCCTCCATGCCCGCAGTGGGGAGTTGATCTTGGCCTTGCAAAAGGCCAGTACAGACAAGCGGGCCGCACCTGCTGTCCCTGTACCTTCTCCGGCCAGCCAGTTAGCCCCGCCTGCACCAACTGCTGCCAGCCCTGCCGCTTCTGGGCCGTTGGCTGCCACCAGCGACTGGCACATTGCCTTGCGTTGTGGCCGCGACATGCTGCGCGATGGTATGGAGCCGCTGGCGCTGCTGCACTGTTTGGGTAGCCAAGGCCGCATCGTGGGCGTAGCCACCTTGGCCGATGAGCTGCCCGACGTTGCCGAGCTAGACCCGGAGGCTTGCTACCTCGGTTTTGCCATCCGCTACCACAGCGATGGGGGCGCACCGGCCATTGCCAGCGTGTTTGAGTTTGTGCAAGACATGGCGCAGGTACACATCGTGCCGCCGCACAGCCCTTTGGCTGATTACGCTGTGCTGCCCGGCCCGGCGCAATGGGCGGCATCTTGGGCCAACGCCTTGGTAGCCTGCGGCAGCCTGACCCCAGAAGAGCGGGCACAGCTCTGGCCCGCTGCCACACCTGTTGCACCCGTGGTACCTGCTGCGCCCGTAGCATTGCCCGTAGCCCCGGCCCCCACGCCGGACAAGCCCCGCCCCGTCCCAGCGGCCAAAAATAGCGAGGCCGCCACACTGATCCGCGTCAATGCCGATACCTTGGACGAGCACATCAACCTGATTGGCGAGCTGATTATTGCCAGCGCTGGTATGCACTTGGCGGTGGCACAAAGTGGGCTGCCGCAGTTGCAAGAAATCTCCTCGGTGCTGGCGCGCTTGGTGGAGTCGGTGCGCGGTTCGGCCTTGCAATTGCGCATGGTGCAAATTGGTGCCACCTTCAACAAGTTTCAGCGCGTGGTGCGCGAAGTCTCGCAAGAGATTGGCAAAGACATTGCGCTAGACATCAGCGGTGCCGACACCGAGCTAGACAAAACCGTCATCGAGAAAATTGGCGATCCGCTCACCCACTTGGTGCGCAACGCCATTGACCACGGCATCGAGCCTGTGGCCGTGCGTGTGGCCCGTGGCAAACCGGCCCAAGGCCGGGTGCGGCTGCACGCCTGCCACGACTCCGGCAGCATCTTGATCGAAGTGTCTGACGATGGCGGCGGGCTGTCGCAAGAGCGCATCTTGCGCAAGGCGATTGAGCGCGGTTTGGTGCGGCCCGACCAAGCCTTGACTGAGCACGACATCCATCAGCTGATTTTTGAGCCGGGCTTTTCTACCGCTGAGCAGGTCAACAATCTGTCTGGGCGCGGCGTAGGGATGGACGTGGTGCGCCGCAATATCAGCGCCTTGCGCGGCAGCATTGAGCTGCACAGCGTAGAAGGGGCGGGCACCCGCATCCGCATCCGCCTACCGCTCACGCTGGCCATCATCGACGGCTTTTTGGTCACGGTGGGCGAGTCCAGCTTGGTGATTCCGCTGGACATGGTGGAAGAGTGCGTCGAGCTGCCCGCGCAGGCGCTCCAAGACGGCCACGAGCACATCAACCTGCGCGATGCCCTGCTGCCCATCATTCGGTTGCGCCCTTGGTTTGGCCTGCCCGAACTGCCCAGCGTGCCCGCCGATTTTATGGTGGGGCAAGAGCCGCCCGTGCGCGAAAACGTGGTGGTGGTGCGCTGCGGCTCGCACCGCGCGGGCCTGATTGTTGACGCCCTGCAAGGCGAGTTTCAGACCGTGATCCGCCCACTGGGGCCGGTGTTTGACGGCCTGCCCGGTATGGGCGGCTTCACTATTTTGGGCACAGGCCGCGTCGCCTTGATTGTGGATGTGCCCCAGCTCCTCAGCACCGCAGCTACCGCATAAAAAATCTAACCAAGAAAGCGCTTATATGTTCGCAAACCTCAAGATCGGAACGCGGCTAGGACTGGCCTTTGCCGCCGCCTTGGCTTTTTTGATCGCCATTGTGGCCGTGGGCGTAGGCCGTATCGGCGCTATCAGCAAAGATGTAGATGCCTTAGCCACCGAGCAGTTAGCCCAAGTTGTTCTAGCCAATGAAATGATCGACCAGATCAACTTGTATGCGCGTACTGTCAATGGAGCCATCATCTATGCGATGTTGCGTGCCGATACCGACACGCAAAACCAGCTAGAAAAATTAGCGCCCATCAGCGAGAAAATCACCGACCGCTACCAGCAGCTAGAGGGCCTGCTGCATCAGCCCAAAACCATACAACAACTGGCCAAAGTGGCCGATGCGCGCAAAACCTACCGTGAGGCACAAAAGCGGGTAGTCGTTCTGTTGCGTGCCAACAAGCCCGAAGAGGCGGCGGTAGAGGCCCTAGGCCCCGCTCTAGAAGCACAAAATGCCTACGTACAAAGCATGGACAGCCTGATCGCTGTGGTCACGCAAACTGCCAAGCAAATTGGCACACAGGCCACACAGCAAGCCCACGATACAGAATGGCTGCTGTTGGGTTTGGGGGCGTTGGCGGCGCTGCTCAGTGTGCTCTCAGGGGTGCTGATTACCCGCAGCGTCACTGTGCCCACGCGCCAACTTTTGCACAGTGTTGAGCAAATGGCCCAAGGCGACTTTAGCAGCCGCATCACCTTACAGGGCCAAGACGAGGTAGGCCAACTGGCCCAGGCCATGCGCGCCCTGCACAGCGCGGTACACAGCATGGCCGCTGATGCGCAATTGCTGGTGAAGTCGGCGGTGGAGGGTAAGCTCTCGATCCGTGCCGATGAAAGCCGCCACCAAGGCGACTTCCGCCAGATTGTGCAAGGGGTGAACCAGACTTTGGATGCGGTGATTGGCCCCCTGAATGTGGCTGCGGGCTATGTCGAGCGCATTGCCAAGGGTGATGTGCCCGCACGCATCACCGACACCTACCAAGGCGACTTTAATACGCTCAAAAACAACCTCAACACCTGCATTGATGCCGTCAATGCTTTGGTGGCCGATGCCGGTGTGCTGGCCAAGGCCGCCGTAGAAGGCAAGCTGGCTACCCGTGCCGATGCCTCTAAGCACCAAGGGGACTTCCGCAAAATTGTCGAAGGTGTTAACCAGACTTTGGATGCCGTGATTGGCCCCTTGGGCGTGGCTGCGCGCTATGTAGACGATATTGCACGCGGTGCCATTCCGGCGCGCATCACCGATGCCTACCAAGGCGACTTTAATACGCTCAAAAACAACCTCAACACCTGCATTGATGCCGTGCAGGCACTGGTAGCCGATGCCGCCATGCTGGCCGATGCTGCTGCACAGGGTCAGCTTTCCACCCGTGCTGATGCGGTGCACCACCAAGGAGATTTCCGCAAAATTGTGCAGGGCATTAACCAAACGCTGGACGCCATTGTGCTGCCAGTCAATGAGGCAGTGGCGGTGCTCAAAGAGATGGAGCGTGGCAACCTGACCCGCAAAGTGAAGGGCGACTACCGGGGTGATTTGCGCGATTTCAAGGAGGTGGTGAACAACACAGTAGAAAAACTCTCGCAGGCGATTGTCGAGGTCAACACCACCGCCGCCAATTTGGTCTCAGCTACGGCGCAGGTATCGGCCACCTCGCAATCGCTGGCCCAAGCCTCCAGCGAGCAAGCGGCCTCGGTGGAGCAAACCTCGGCGGCTGTGAACCAGATGGCCGCCTCCATCCAACAAAACACCGACAACGCCAAGGTGGCCGATGGTATGTCGGCCCAAGGCAGCCAACGCGCCACTGAAGGCGGCCAAGCCGTGAGCGAAACCGTGGGTGCCATGCAGCAAATTGCACGCAAAATTGGCATCATCAACGACATTGCTTACCAAACCAACTTGTTGGCGCTCAATGCCGCCATTGAGGCTGCCCGTGCCGGTGAGCATGGCCGGGGCTTTGCCGTGGTGGCCGCCGAGGTGCGCAAGCTGGCCGAGCGCAGCCAAGTGGCAGCGCAAGAAATCGGCCAACTGGCGGGCAACAGCGTCAGCATGGCCGAGCGTGCCGGGGCTTTGCTGGATGAGATTGTGCCCACTACGCAAAAAACCGCTGATCTGGTGCAAGAGATTGCCGCTGCCTCGCAAGAGCAGAGCACCAGTGCCGGTCAAATTACCATTGCCATGGGCCAGCTCAACCAGATCACCCAGCAAAACGCCAGTGCCTCCGAAGAGCTGGCGGCCACCGCCGAAGAGATGTCCTCGCAGGCTGCCAATCTGCAAGAAGTGATGGCCTTCTTTCAGGTGAGTGACAGAGACGGTGGCCCCAGCCGCTGGAGTGCGCCACCCCAGCCCAAGATGGCCCGCCTGTCACCTAGTGTCACTCCGTTTGCACCACCGGCACTGAACTCGCCCAAGCTGACGGTCGGTAGCGCTGATGAGGCCGATTTTGTCTCGTTCTAAGTTCGGAGTTAGCCCATGCTGATGCAAGCAGTCTCATCGGGGCTGGCTACAGCCACTGAGCTGGTGCCAGATGCGACCCCCGTGCCCGCATCGCAGTATTTGATGGTGCAGCTAGGGCAGGAGCGCTTTGGCATGGGCTTGGCCAGTGTGCGCGAAATCCTGCAATACCGCGACCTGACCACTGTGCCGCTGGTGCCACCACTGATCCGGGGGGTTATCAATCTGCGCGGGGCCGTGGTGCCGGTGATTGATCTGGCGGTGCGCTTGGGGCGCACCGCTGGCCCCGTGACGGAGCAAACCTGCATCGTCATTGTCGAGTTGGAGAGCACCGAGCATCTGCCGCGTGGCTACAAAATGGGGCTGGTGGTGGATGCGGTGTCTCAGGTGCAAGAGTTGCCAGAGGCCGACAAAGTGCCTACCCCGGAGTTTGGCACCCACCTGCGGCCCGATTTTGTCCAAGCGATGGGCCGTATCGGTGGGCAGTTTGTGGTGCTGCTCCAGCTAGAGCGCGTGCTCTGGCTGCCAGAGGTGGCGATCATGGGGGCGTTGCGCTGATGCACCATGCACCGCTGCCGCCACTGGTGACTCGGCTCACGCGCAAAGAGTTTGCCAGTTTTCAGGGGCTGATCTTCAAAATGACGGGCATCAGCCTGTCGGAGGCCAAGCAAGACTTGTTGGTGGGGCGGCTGGCGCGGCGCGTGCAGGCGCTGGGCTGCCACGATTTTGGTGAGTATTTTGACTGCCTGAGCAAAGGGAAAAATGCCGCTGAGTTGCAGGCGATGGTCAACTTGGTGACTACCAACGAGACGTATTTTTTCCGCGAACCTAAGCACTTTGACTTTTTGCTGCAACAGGCTGCGCAGCACCGCCGCGAGGGCAAGGGGGCGTTTCGGGTGTGGAGCGCTGCCGCCTCCAGCGGCGAAGAAGCCTACACCGTGGCGATGGTATTGGCCGAGACCTTGGGCCAACGCCCGTGGGAGGTGCTGGGCACCGACATCAGCACCAAGGTGCTAGCCACCGCCCAAGGCGGCCATTACCCGATGACCCGCACCGAAGGCATCCCGCTGCCGTTACTGAAAAAATACTGCCGCAAAGGCATACGCCAGCAAGATGGCACCTTGCTTGTGCGCAAAGAGTTGCGCCAGCGCGTGCAGTTTTTGCATTGCAACTTGCTGGCCCCCACAGCAGTCACAGGCTTGTTTGACGTGATTTTTATCCGCAACCTGCTGATCTATTTCAACCTAGAAACTAAAAAGCGGGTGATTGCCAACCTGCTGCCGTTTTTACGCGAGGGCGGCCATCTGGTGGTGGGCCATTCCGAATCCCTCAAGGGCGTGAGCCAAGCTTTGGTGCAAGAGTTGCCCAGTATTTACCGCCGCCACACCCCGGTGCTACCCGCCAGAGCTGGAGCTTGACGGGGGGAGGTAGGCGCTTAGGCCGTTTCGGGGTGGGTGGTGCTTTCCACTGCTGCCAACAGGTTGGCTTGGGTGGCGTTGTTCGCTTGGGTCACAACTTGCTGAATGGCACTGACGGCCTCGTTGGCCGAAGCCAGGCGGTTTTTGACGCTGGCGCTGAGGGCTTGGGCGGCCACGGGCATATTTTTGAGCATCTTGTCCATGTTGCTTTGCATCCGCTCCCATTGGCTAGACACATCACCCAGCCCCGCCTTGGGCTGCACTTGCCAGGCTTGCCCCAGATCGTTGGCAATTTGGTAGAGCTGTTGGCCGTACTGACTGGCTTGGCTAGCGAGCGGCTGCACCACATCGGCCTGCAAAGCGCTTAACTCTTCGGGGCGTTGCACTTGGAGCAGTTTGTTCCAATGCTGTGTTTGTGCGCCTAAAGCCGCCTGTGTAGTTTGCACATTGAGCGTGGAAATTTGCACCATGCTTTCACAGGTTTTGCGTGTGAGTTGCTGCAAAAATTCAAACGGATCGGACGAAAGAGAAAACGGACGTGCAGTGGGCAACATGGTCATCCTTGGTAAGGGTAAGTGCCCAATATAAAAGTCAAATGTGACATTTAGATGAATGACAAGATGATATGTTGCGCTGCAACATTTGCAAGGAATGATGCTAGAATTGTTGCGGGATGTTCAAATTTCTCATCTGTATGACAAATTGTAAGGATTCACAATGATTGCCATCAAAAAAGCACAAAAAATCATTCAAAGAGAAATAGACTCTGTTGCTGCCTCCATTTTCTCTGAATTGGTGCTGTCATTGGAAAAAGATACCCATTTCAATCTGCACCGTCTTTATGAGTTGGATTATAAAAACTTTGAAGTTGCAGTTGAGATTATCAAAGAATGGCGTTTAGACCGTTACTATGCCAGCAAGGTAAAAATTTTAGCCAGCGCACTCTATGTAGAGGAATTGCAGCAGCATTGAGGGCTGGGTTCTTGATTTATACGCATTCTTGCTTGGGGTCGCGTTCCATCAAGATAGACACTGCGTCCAAGGGGCGCAGTTGGCCGTCGAGCAAAGCCACCACACCCTCGCTGATTGGCATCTCTACGCCCACATGGCGGGCGCGCTGCACCACGGTGCGGGCGCTGTAAACCCCCTCGGCCACATGGCCCAATGAGTTAACCGCTTGCTCTAGGCTTTGCCCTTGGGCCAGCAATTGGCCGACGCGGCGGTTGCGCGACAAATCGCCAGTGGCCGTGAGTACCAAATCACCCAGTCCAGACAGCCCCATAAAGGTCTCGGCCCGTGCGCCCAGCGCCAACCCTAGGCGGGTCATTTCGGCCAAACCGCGTGTGATGAGGGCAGCACGGGCATTGAGTCCCAGCGCCAAGCCATCGCACAGGCCGGTGGCAATGGCTAGCACATTCTTCACGGCACCACCTACCTCTACGCCTACGATGTCGTCGTTGGCATACACACGCAGGCTGGGGCTGTGCAACGCTTGCACCAAGGCGTCACGCACGCTGGCGTGCTCGCTGGCGGCCACCAAGGCCGTAGGCTGGCCGCATGCTACTTCTTGGGCAAAACTGGGGCCACTGAGCGCCCCAGACAGCAAATGGGGGGCGACTTGGGCGCATACTTCATGGGCCAGCAGGCCAAAAGCATTGGAGCCTGCTGGTACCGCTTCAAAACCCTTGCACAGCCAAGCCACCGGGGCAGGGCAGTCACGCAACTGTGTGAGCAGGCTGCGCAGTGCGGCTGTGGGCGTGGCCACAATCACCAAATCAGCATCAGCCCATTGCGCCTGCACTGGGCCATCGGCCAAAGCCAAGGGAGCGGGCAGGGCGATAGCTGGCAAATAGCGGGTATTGCACCGCGCCGCCAGCATATCGGCACACTGGCGGGCATCACGCGTCCACAGCGTGACGGCATGGCCTGCTGGATGCTGGGCTGCACTGATAGCCACGGCAGTACCCCAAGCACCGGCACCAAGTACAAGAATTTTCATGATGGCGTGCGGGCACCCCGGCGGGTGTGCCGCAGGTGCCCTCTGGACAAAAGATTACTGTGGCAGCAAGGTAGAGGGCGCTTGGCCTTCTACTTGGGCCTGTTGTTGCTGCTCGTACATGGCTTGGAAATTGATTTCTGCCAGATGCACGGGCGGAAAGCCTGCACGGGTGATGAGGTCGGCCACGTTGCCACGCAGATAAGGGTAAACAATTTGCGGGCAGGCAATACCCATGAT
>JAIESZ010000139.1 GCA_019745615.1 Burkholderiaceae bacterium | reverse complement strand
GCTCGCGCCCTGCAAATCAACCAGACTGCCATCCAAACCGCTGGCCACAACATTGCCAACGTCAACACCGCTGGCTACTCCCGCCAAACGGTGGCGTTGGGCACCATGCCCAGCCAATACACCACCGATGGTTATATCGGCAACGGGGTGGATGTGGAGGGCATTTTGCGCAACCACAGTGAGCTGCTGACACGCCAAGCCAGTGCTGCCGCGTCGGTGCAGGCTGGCGACGGCGTGCGCATGGATCGCCTCAAGCAACTGCAAGACGTGTTCACCGGAGGCACTGCGGGCTTGGGCGCTGCCATCAACGACATGATGAATGCCTTCTCGGATGTGGTTAATGCCCCCACCGACCTGACTGCCCGTGGTGTGGTACTGACGCGCATGGACGAGACCGCCAAGCGCTTGCGCGATGCCTCCAGCCGCACCGATGAAATCGCCGCTACGGTAGAAAACCAGATGCAGGGCGGTATCAACGTGGTGAACAACTTGGCGACCAAAGTCGCCAGCGTGAACCAGCAGATTGCCTTGGCCAGAGGCAATGGACAGCAGCCCAATGACTTGCTCGACCAACGTGACCAGCTCATCCGCGACATCAACCAGTATGTGCAGACTTCGCAGGTGGAGGCCAATGATGGCTCTGTGACATTGTTTGTGGCCAACAGCCAGCCGCTGGTCATGGGCAACCGCGCAGCCACGCTGTCGGTGGGTGATCCGCAAAACTTTAATACCAACGGTGCGCAGAAAAAACTGCTGTTCACGCCAGCAGGTAGCACAGACAAGATTGAACTCAATGAGGCGGTGCTTGGTGGCGGTGAGGTGTCTGCGCTGATGCGCTTTCAGAACACTGATCTGGCCGAAGGGCGCAACCTGCTGGGCCGCTTGGCCGTAGGCATCAGCGAAACCCTGAACCTGCAAAACCGCCAAGGCCTGAATTTGGATGGCAAGTTGGGTGAGAACTTGTTCGCCCCCATCAAGTTGGGTCAGGCTGTGCCGGGCAACAGAAACACTTCCAGCGCCGTGATGGGTCTGGAAGTGGCCGATGCCAGCAAATTGCAAGCGTCCAGCTATGTGCTCAACTTCAGCACGGGCAGTA
Source organism: Burkholderiaceae bacterium (assembly GCA_019745615.1). Taxonomy (GTDB): domain Bacteria; phylum Pseudomonadota; class Gammaproteobacteria; order Burkholderiales; family Burkholderiaceae_C; genus Simplicispira. The sequence goes on along the minus strand of JAIESZ010000139.1, from coordinate 8,438 downwards.
GCGGCACCGTCACCCGGCAGTCCGATGGCAAGGTGTTTTCCTTTGCCGACATGACCGAACTCGATACCCTGATGCTAGGCGAAGGGCTGCGCCTGACCAACGGTGCGGCTGCCCCTGATACCACCTTGTTCAGTGATGCCGGTGGTGCCGCCGATGGCGATCAATTTCTGATTAGCCCGCTGCAAAATGCAGCCAGCCAAATGCAGGCGGCGCAGTTTTCGCCACGCAATTTGGCAGCGGCCAATCCCATCAATGCCGCCATGGGGCCAGGCAACGATGGCTCCTTGCAACTGGTCAGCCTCAAAGCCACGGGCAACCCTGCTTTGGTGCTGCCGCCCAACTCTGACAGCACCGGCGCGCCGCCTGTGCCCGGTGGTATCGAGTTGCGCTTTAGCGCCGGTTCTCCCATCACTTATCAAGCCTTCAGCCGGGGCGTCGTACCCGCAGAAGCGTTGGGCGACCCAGCCACCTACACCCCAGGCCAGCCTGTCAAGATGAATGGCTGGGAGATCACCCTCAACGGCGTGCCCAAAACGGGTGACACCGTGGTGGTGGGCAATGCGGCTGATCCCAAGTTTGGCGGCATCTACCAACGCGACGCAGGCAATGCCAGCGCGCTTCTGAATCTGCGCGATGCCAAAATTTTTGACGGTGGCACGCTGACCGACGGTTTTTCTGGAGCGATGGCGCAAATTGGCACGCGCACCCAAAGCGCTACCTTTGCTGCCAAGTTGTCTTCCACCATTGCCTCCAATCTGGAAAACGAGCGCGCTGCGGTGTCGGGCGTGAATTTGGACGAAGAGGCTGCACGGTTGATCCAGTTCCAGCAGTCTTACCAAGCCTCGGCCAAGATGATCCAGATAGCGCAGAACATCTTTGACAACCTGATCCAGGCCGTGGGCCGTTAAACACCGCACTGAACGGAGTCCGCCATGAGCACATCCATTTCCCGCCTCGGCACAGCCAACCAGTATGACAGCGCCCTGCGCAACATCAATCAGCGCCAAACCGACCTGAATAATCTGCAAGAGAACCTGACTTCGGGCAAGCGGGTGGTGAGACCCAGTGACGATCCGGTGTCTGCCGCGCAAGCCGAGCGTGCCCTGACCCGTATCAGCCGCATCCAAACGGAGCAGCGCGCGTTGGATTTGCAGCGCAACTCGATTGCCCAAGCCGAGTCTTCTTTGGGCGAAGCCGTTACGCTGAGTCAAGAAATCCGTGAGCTGATGGTCAATGCGGGCAATGCCATCCACAGCCCCAAAGACCGGGTAACTTTGGCCAACCAAATCAAGAGCTTGCGCGACCAGCTGTTTGAAGTCTCTAGCCGCAAAGATACCAATGGCCAGCCGCTGTTTTCTGCGCTGGGCAGCGGCTTGTCGCCACTGCTGGGGCCACAATCGTCGAGCTTGGATTATCAATTTGATGGCTTGGCGGGTCAGATGGCGGCCAGTGGTGCCAACATCCCCGTTACCTTGGATGGCGATGCCGCCTTTACCTTCAAGCCCCAGCGTGATGGTGTCTACCATGCGGCTTTCCAAGCCAGCACCGCTACCGAATGGAAGCCCGGTGCCGCTGCCGCCACTACCCCCGCCACCACCCCCAACCGCAAAATTGGCACTAGCACCATAGAAATGGTCAACCAAGGGGCCGTGACGGGCGACAGTTATTCCATACAGTTCAGCGCTGTGGGCCCCGGTGCCACTGCCGGCACTCTCACGGCCACGTACACGCTGACCAACACCACCACTGGCGAGGCCTCTGACCCTGTCACTGTGGCTGATTTTCCGGTCGATCAACCGTTAAACATCGAAATTTCGCAAAAGGCTGCCGAGGCTGCCGCTGGCGTGGGTAACGAAGACGCTGCCGTGGGTCAATTTATCCCCGGCGTTAAGTTCACGATTTCGGCCACCCCCACCAAGGCAGTCGATGGCACCATCACCCTAGCCCCTGCCGATGGCGACACCCTTACCGTACAACCGAGCAGTGGCATTTTCAGCGTGATTGATACGGTGGTGAAAGAGTTGATGGCGGGTGGCGATAACAACTCAGCCATTCAGGCCACTGGGCAGGCTTTGGGCAATCTGGACAAGGCACTCGATCGTATCCATACTGTGCGTGGGTATGCTGGTGAGCTGCTCAACCGTGCTGACCGCATTACTGGAGACCAAGAAAAGCGTTCCATCCAACTTGAAGCAGATCGCTCGCGCGCCGAAGACTTGGATATGGTCGATGGCATCTCCAAGTTTCAGAACCAGCAAACAGGCTACGAAGCGGCGCTTAAGTCGTACTCGATGGTGCAAAAAATGTCACTGTTCAACTACATGGCCTAAATCTAAAGGTTTAAATCGCTCATGGTGCAATCGGTTCTGGGCAGCCTGACGCTGGGATACCGCCCCTTGTGGGGCCGCACCCGGCGGCTGATGGGCGTGCAACTTTATGTACACGCCGTTGATGAAGAAGTTACGCTGAACCTGCCGCATCTGTTGCGCACACTGCGCGAGATTTGGTCAGAGAACTCGCCGCCGCTGTTGCTCTCGCCCCAGCAGCCCAGCTTGTTGCAAGAATTTTTGCGCCATGCCAACCGGGGTGCGCCGTGGATAGAAGTGCAGGGGCGCTGGCTGCTCAACCCGGACATTTTGGAGCAGGTACGCAGCGCCCATGCGCGGGGTCAGCGCTTGGTCTGGCGCGGCGACCTGAGTACCTTGCCACCCGCAGAGGTGGCGCAATGCTTTACCAGCAGCTTGCTCAGTGTGTCGCCTGAGGTGGCGCTGGCGGCGCTGCGCGCCGGGCCAGACAATAGCCCCGTGCTGGCTGGGCAAATGTACGAGGGTATTGCCAGCCGTATGGTGATGCAGCACTGCCTAGACCAGCGCAACGCGCAAGCGATGGCCGGTTGGCCCGCTGAAGATGTGCTCTACAGTCTGCGCAATACCCACGCTAAACCCGCCCATGCCACGCTGGCCAAGCTGATGCGCGCCATTGATGCCGAGCAATCGCTAGAGACCTTTGAAGATATCTTGAGCGAAGACCCCATTTTGGCCTACCGCTTCATGAATTACACCAACTCAGCAGCGCTGGGCCTGCGTACCGGCATTGACTCGCTGCGCCGGGGGTTGATGATGATGGGCTATGGCTCGATTCAGCGCTGGTTGGGTAGCCAATTGCCCCATGCCAGCACCGAACAAGACTTGCAGCCGGTGTACCAGTCGATGGTGATGCGGGCGCAACTGACATCCCGCCTACTGGATGCTGGGGTAGAAAATGAACTGCGCCGCGAGGTGTATTTGTGTGGGTTGTTCTCGCAATTAGACTTGTTGCTGCGCGAGCCGATCAGTAATATTTTGAACCGCATTCCGCTGTCCGAGCGCATTTACGATGCCATCGTGCAGCGCACTGGCCCTTATGCTCCCAGTTTGCAATTGGCCGCACTGCTGGAGTCAGACAACGCTGCGGCCATTCGCCAACTGTGCGAAGAAAACGAGTTTCCCACCGAAGAGGTCAACCGCGCCTTGTTGCGTATGTTGTCAGAATTGGAAGTGCCGCGCACGCGCCATTGAGGTGTGCGCACCGTGTTCAGGCGTCTGCATATTCGTGGGCGATGCGGATGAACTGGGCGTGCTCCTGCAAAAACACATCGACGATGGTGGGGTCGAAATGCGTGCCCCGGCCTTGGCAAATGATGTCGGTGGCCTTTTCAATCGACATGGCCGGTTTATAAACACGGCGCGTGGTCAGGGCATCAAACACATCGGCCAGCGCCATGATGCGTGCAGGCAGCGGAATATCCTTGCCTTGCTTGCGTTCGGGGTAGCCCATGCCATCCCAGCGCTCGTGGTGCGATTGGGCAATTTGCCGGGCCACATCCAAAAAGGCTAAGGGCCGCGAGTCACTGCGGTAGCTGGAATGGTCGGCGGCCTGCACCTTGGTCATGGCTTGGGTGATGGCCTCGCTGCCAATGGCCGAATGGGTACGCATGATGGCAAACTCTTCTTCGGTCAAGCTGCCGGGTTTGAGCAAAATACGGTCTGGAATGCCCACCTTGCCAATATCGTGCAGCGGTGCTGCCTTAACCACCCGAACCAACTGGTCAGGGGGTAATTGTGCAGCGTATTCTGGGCGCTGGGCCAAGGCGTGGGCCAGCACCTCGACGTAGCCTTGGGTGCGGTAAATGTGGTTGCCGGTATCGGTGTCGCGCATTTCTGCCAGCATGGCCAAAGCAGATAGGCTGGCGTTTTGCACGATTTCGTTGTCGTGCATCCGGCGGGCGATCTCGGCTTCTAAAAACTTGTTTTGGTCGGCCAGCACATGTTGGGCGCGGCGGTTTTCCAAATGGGTACGCACCCGCGCCAACACCACCAAGGGGCGAATGGGCTTGACGATGTAATCGACCGCACCCAACTCTAGGCCGCGCTCCTCGTCTTCGGCGCTGTCGCGGGCCGTGACAAAAATCACCGGAATGTTTCTGGTGCTGGCGTTGGCATGCAGGCGCGAGAGCACGGCATAGCCATCAAGGTCGGGCATCATGACATCCAGCAAAATCAGATCAGGCCGTGGCTCAGAGACGGCAGCGCGCAAAGCACGCTCGCCACAATCGGCCACCTTGACTCGGTAATGAGGCTCTAGCAGATCGGCCAAGATGCTCAGGTTTTCGGGCTGGTCATCGACCAGCAAAACGGTTTCATGGGCTTGGTGGGGCATGGTAGGGGCGTAGCAGATCAAGGGCTTGGGCGTAATCAAAGCGTTCGATGGCCGCAGCCAAAGGTTCCAGCACCGTGGACGGCCAATGACCGGCCAGCACAGCTTGCAATTGACGAAACAGGCGGCGCGCCTGTAGATCGTCATTGGTGAGTAGATTGTGCAGGGATTGCACCTCGGCGGCCAAGGATGCAGGCAGGGCAGAGGGCACCGCCGCGACCGGAGCTAATGCCGCAATGGAGGCTGCCAGCGCTGCCGGGGCTACGGCAGCGCGCACATCGCGCACCAGCGCTGGCAACTCTTGCAGCAAGGCGGCCAGCGCTGGTCGTACTTGGCTGACATCGGCGCGTTCGGCAGCCATCTCTAGCGCTAAGGCTTGTGCCCGAATGCCTTGGGCGCCGATATTGGCTGCAGCCCCTTTGAGGGCATGGGCCAAGCGTGCCGCTTGGGCTAAATCGCCCTGTTCTACCAGCGTTTGCAGGCGGGCAGCATCATTGGCATGGCTGTCGGCAAACAGGGCCAAAATGCGCCGGTAGGTGGGCAGTTTGCCGCACACTACTTTCAGGCCCGCCGCTGTGTCGAGTTGGCGAATGGCGGCCAAGCGTTCTTGTAGGCCCTGCTCTGCCATGGGGGTGGGGGGTAGGGCCACGGCAGCAGGCAGCACCGCTGTGGTGGTTAGCCAGTGCTGCAAGGTGGCAAACAGTGTGTCAGGGTTTACCGGCTTGCTCAGGTGGTCGTTCATGCCTGCGGTGATGCAAGCTTCGCGGTCTTCGGCAAAGGCATTGGCGGTCATGGCCAAAATGGGTACTGTGGCCCGCCCCGGCATTTTGCGGATAGCGGCGGTGGCGGCCAAGCCGTCCATGCGCGGCATCTGAATGTCCATCAGAATCAGGTCGTAGGCATGGTCGCGGGCCAAGTCAACGGCTATTTGGCCATCATCAGCCACATCTACGCGCAGACCAACGCTGTGCAACAGCTCCAGCGCCACTTCTTGGTTGACCAGATTGTCTTCCGCCAGCAACACGTAGTGGCCTTGTAGGCTCGGTGGTTGCAGGCTTGGGCTGGCGGCACTGCTGCGCAACACCTCTTTGCCCGTCACCAATCCGACGATGGTATCGAGCAAACCAGATGGCGTGACCGGTTTGGGTATGGCTGCGGCAATACCCGCCTCTTTGAATCCGGGGTCTGGGCACTCACGTCCATAAGCGGTGACCAAAATGACGCTGGGGCGCGGCTGGGTATAGCGCGCCTGAATCTCGCGGGCTAGAGTGATGCCATCCATACCGGGCATTTTCCAATCCAGCAGCACCAAATCAAACGGGCGTCCGTTGCGCTGGGCTTGGGCCATGATGTCTAGGGCTTGGGGGCCAGAATCGGCCAGCGTGGTGCGGCAACGCAGCGTGCGCAGCATGTCGGCCAGAGTTTCGCGGGCTTCTTCTAAGTCATCGACCACCAACACTTCAAGCTCGCGCTCTAGCGAACGCGTTGGCGTAGCGCCCAGCGCCAAGGCGTCACCCTTGGGCAAAGACAGTTCTAGCCAAAAGGTGCAGCCCATGCCCAAAGTGCTTTCTACGCCGACTTGGCCGTCCATCAGCGCTGCCAGCCGTTGGCTAATCGCCAACCCCAAGCCGGTGCCGCCAAACTTGCGTGTGATGGAGGGGTCAGCCTGCTCAAAGGGCTGGAACAGGCGTGCCTGCTGTTCTGCACTCAGGCCAATGCCGGTGTCGCTGATTTCAAAGCGAATCTTGAGGGTATCGCCTTGCTGCTGCAATAAACGGCAACGCAAGGCAATAGCCCCCGATTCGGTAAATTTGACGGCATTGGTGGCAAAGTTGAGCAGTACCTGCGACAGGCGCGTCCGGTCGCCACGCAAGGCTTGGGGCAGGGCGGGGTCAATACGGCTGATGACCTCGATGCCTTTGGCCTCGGCTTTGTCGCAAATGAGCTCATGTAGGCTGTGAAAAACGGCCTCTAGGGAAAAATCAGCCACCTCTAGCGTGAGTTTGCCCGCCTCAATTTTAGAAAAATCCAGAATATCGTTGATGATGCTCAACAGGTGTTGTGCTGCATTAGTCACTTTGTCTAAGCGATCAAACTGCTGCGGTAGTACGGCGTCGCGGCGCATTAGGTGGGTTAGACCAAGAATGGCATTCATGGGCGTGCGGATTTCATGGCTCATATTAGCCAAAAAAGCACTTTTAGCGGCATTGGCCTGATCGGCCTCCGTTTTGGCTTGCTGCAATTCCTCCATCAGGTGCTCTTGCGCTGTGATGTCTTGCACCGTGCCCGTAATGCGTTCAATCCGACTATCGTTGCCGCGAATTCCCTCTCCGCGTACTTGGATAAAAAGACAGCGTTTCCCATTCAATACCCGCACCTTGCGCATCAAGGGCAGCCCCTGCTGGCGGCATTGTTCCAGCCCCTCTAAAAATGACGCCCGGTCTTGTGGATGCACCGTTTCTAGTACCTCGTGCAGGGTTTGCTGTCCGCTCTCGGCAATACCAAAGCTGCGAAATACCACCCCACTCCATTCCCAAACGCCATTGCCCAGTGTCCAAGACCAGCGTCCTAGATTGGCAATGGTTTGCGCTTCGATCAGGCCAGCCTCGCTGTGCTTGATTTCACGAAATAACAGGTTGACTGGGTCGCGCAGCCCGGTAACAACCACAGCCCGGTAAATGAGGGCAAAGGCGGCAATTTTGCAAAGATGACCGATTTGGTTGAAAGCATCGCTCATGGCGTCGGAAACGTAGAGCGTAAAGCACAGCTCAGTAGCCACCATGAGCACCAGCGACCATTGCAAACAATGATAAATCTTGGCATCAAACAGGTGCCGACGTTGGTAGAGTAAATAAATGCTACCTAACAGCAAGGCACAAATCACATACTCGCTGATCACCTTGAACGGTGTTAGGCCTTTGCCCGCCTCAAAACAAACCGGAAATACTTTGAAATAGAGGATGGAGGCCACCAGCGCGGTGGTAATTGCTGTAAATATCCCTAAAGTGAGAGGGATATGCAATTGGCGTCGGGTGCCTAAAAAGCCAAATGCCACCAGCATACTGATGGATTCCATGTAACGGGCAGCAATCCAAAACTGTGGGGCGTAGTAATCGTAATCTGTAAAAATGGGCATGCCCTTGTAGGAAAGGGTATGCAAAAAATCAATAGAGCCAACAAAGAGATAAGATAATCCAATAAATAAAATGTATTGGTTGCGGATGGAGGCCGCACAGTTGATAGCGATAATAAACAATGTTACCGCAATAAAAATACTAAAAAACTCAGCTACCGCATGAAAAAGCAGGTAGCTGTAATGGCTGCTAAGGTGAACGCCAAATACCAGCAATATAAAAACTACTACCCCCAAGGCTGAGGTATTGAAATGTGCTGGAAAGAAGGCCAGAAAGCGCTGAAGGGCGCTGCTGTTGCCCAATGGGGCAGCAGCAGTGGGTGCAGAAGGCGACATGCAAGAGTTTTTAGAGATATTCAACACCAGTTTGTTGTAGCCCAGTCAGCCCCACATGGAGCAGATTGCTATCGAGTTGAGCCACAACGGCCAAAAATTGGGCTTGGCTGTAATGGGCTGCACGGCCATCCATGAAACTGACCAAGACATCTACGATGGCTGAACCAGGCTCTCTGCCACCCGTTACATTGCGAAACGCCAGCCGGGCGAGTGCTTCATTGCTATTGGAACCTGCCAATAATTCGACCGTCCCCTTGTTGATGGCAAGCTCGAA
>JAIESZ010000057.1 GCA_019745615.1 Burkholderiaceae bacterium | reverse complement strand
GCCATCACGTTGTTGCTGTATTTGTTGATGTCACGCACCACCTCGGCCAAGGAGGGAGAGGTGGCTACCCAAGCAGGCTCCAGATGGCGTGGCACTGTGCCACTGCGCACGGTGCCGGTGAGCTGGCCGCCCAACTCGCGCCACATGCCTTCCACCGCCCGCTGGGCGTAGCGGGCCGGATCGGCATAGGCCACGGCCCAACTGCGCTCGCCACAAGCGGCAGCATAGGCCCCGCGCAGCGCCACACGGGTGGCATCACTCCAGTCGGCGCGCAGATTGGCGCGCCAGTCACCACAAGCCGTACCGGCGGGGGCGAGCGGTACTGTGGCAGGCGCTTGCACCCCTGCCAAGGGCGGCTCCATTTGCACCCTGACCACCCCAGCAGCGGGGTCTGGTACCAGATTGAACACCACCGCCTTAAAGTTGAGCAGCAGTGCATCGGGGGCTGCGTTGTAGGGGCGCAGCGGTTCGCCATCAAACGCGGCGGGGTCGTGGGCGGGCAACACAAAGGCCGAGTGATCGAGCACGATATCGCCCGCAATCTGGCGTATGCCTTGCCCCTGCAAGCGCCGCAGCAGCAGCCACAGGCGCTCCATGACCATTTTTGGATCACCTTGGCCGCGCAGATAGACATTGCCTTGCAAGGTGCCAGAGCGCACCGGGCCGTCGATATACACCGGGGTTTGCCAAACATAGGCAGGCCCCAGTAACTCCAGCCCAGCATAGGTAGTGACCAGCTTCATCACCGAGGCAGGGTTCATCGGCTCTTGGGCACGGTGGGTCAAGCGGGGCGTGCCTCCGGCAGCATCCACCACCAGTACAGACACAGCATCGGGCGGCAACTGGGCACGCTCTAGTGCGGTTTGGACAGGGGCAGGCAGCGGCCCTTGCGCTGCCGGAGCAGCCTGCGCACCCATCAACGCCCATGCCCAAGCTAAGACAAATCCTAGCCTGCGACCACCGCCGTTACACCAACAAGTAGAAAACAACATGGCAGCCAGTTTATGCCCCATCGGGCCAGCGCCCTCATCCCCCTGCGCCACCACAGGTACAGACTGCCACCGATAATCTGGTGATGCGTTTTTCTCCCCGCTCTGTGGGCCTACTGGCCGCGTTCGTCACCGTAGCGATTTGGACGGCCTTTATCCTGATTGCCCGCGCCTCATCACAGCGCAGTTTGGCACCACTGGATATTGCTTGGCTGCGCGTGCTGGGGGCCAGTATGGTGCTGGTGCCTTGGGGCTGGTGGCTGGTGCGCCGCCGGGGACGCAACCCCGCCCTGCGCGCGGCCATGCCGTCGAGCCTATTGGGGTTTTCGCCGCTGCCACTGCACCTGACGGTGCAGTTAGGGATGTTTGGTGGCGTGATTTATTGCCTGCTGGTTTATTCTGGATTTTTCTACGCCCCAGCCACCCATGCCTCAGTGCTGCTACCGGGCAGCCTACCCTTGTGGACAACACTGCTAGCCGCCGTACTGCTGCGTGAGCACATTACCCCCATGCGGGCCACCGGCTTGGCCTTGATTGTGGTGGGCGATCTACTGGTGGGAGGCAGCAGCCTGTTGGCATCGTTCAACGGCGGCGATGTCTGGCGGGGCGATATGCTGTTTATGGCCGCATCCATGTGCTGGGCCTGTTACAGCGTACTGGCCCGGCGCTGTGGTGCCGATGCCGTGCAGGCCACCATTGCCGTTACCGCGTTTGCGCTGGTCACTTATGTGCCCGTCTATGCGCTGTTGGTAGGCTTAGGCTTACTGAGCAGCCAATTGGCGCAAGCACCGTGGAGTGAGATTGCCTTTCAGATGCTGTTCCAAGGCGTAGGCTCGGTAGCCATCTCCGGCATCACCTTCACGCACATGGTGCAGCACTTTGGGCCAGTGCGCTCCACCATGATTACCGCCTTGGTGCCGGGCCTGTCTGCCATTGGTGCGGTGTTGTTGCTGGAGGAGCCACTGCACTGGAATCTAGTGGCCGGGCTGCTGCTGGTCACGGTGGGTATCTTCTTTGGCGTGTTGGGTGTGCGGGCGGTGCGTAACAATGCTGCCCCATGAACCTGCTTGCCTTTGATACCAGCACCGATACCCTTTCTATTGCTGTGGCGCGTGGCCCGGCCTTGTGGCAGCACAGCGGCCCCGGCGCAGCGCAATCCTCGGCCACGCTGATCCCTGCTATCCAGCAATTGCTCCACGACGCCGGATTGACCCTCGGCCAGCTCGATGCCATCGTGTTTGGGCGCGGCCCAGGCTCTTTTACCGGCCTGCGCACCGCCTGTGCCATTGCCCAAGGCTTGGCCTTTGGGGCCAACGGCGGGCGCGGCCTGCCCGTGCTGCCCGTCGATACCCTGATGGCGGTGGCCGAAGCGGCCCGCCAGCAGCACGGCTGCACCCAGATCGTCGCCACGCTCGATGCCCGCATGAACGAGGTCTACCACGGCCAGTACCAATGGCAAGATGGCGCATGGCTGGCCCCCGAAGACTTTGGCCTGTGCGCCCCCGAAGCCGTGGCCGTGCCCTTGGGCTGGACAGTGGCAGGCAACGCCCATGCTGCCTATGGGCCACGCCTTGCCCCCCATGCCTTGCACGTAGCCGCCTTGCCCAGTGCTAGCGCACTGTTGCAGCTGGCCCCGGCGCTGCTCCAAGCCGGGGCTGCCGTACCTGCCGACCAAGCCCTGCCCCGCTACGTGCGCGACAAAGTAGCCAAAACCACCGCCGAACGCGAAGCCGAACGGGCCACCACCCAGTCAGCAGCCCAACCATGAGCGCCCAACCCAACGCCCACCACCCAGCCCCTGAAGTGTGCCTGCAAGCCCTGAGCATCAATGATTTGGATACGCTGCTGGCCGTGGAGCAGCGCGCCTACAGCCACCCTTGGACACGCGGCAACTTTACCGATGCGCTGGCCAGCGGTTACCAAATTCAACTGCTCAAAGGCGGGCCTGAACTGCTGGGCTATTTTGTGGCGATGCCGGGAGTCGATGAGGCCCATTTGCTCAACATCACCGTGGCCCCAGAGTTTCAGGGGCAAGGCTGGGCACGGCTGCTATTGGATGCGCTAGCGCTGTGGGGGCGTGGCCAGCGGGCACAGTGGCTTTGGTTAGAGGTACGGATCAGCAACCTGCGCGCACGCCATGTCTATGAGCAATATGGTTTTCGGGAGGTGGGGGTGCGCAAGAACTACTACCCCGCAGCCCACGGCCAGCGCGAAGATGCTGTGGTGATGAGCGTGCCCTTATGAGCCTGCACCTTGATGCCCGCCAGCGCGCCATGCTGCAAGAAATGGGCGTGCATGTCTGGTCGCCAGCCCCTGCGGTCAGTGCCCCGCTGGCGCAGCCGCTGGCCGCCGAGACCACAGCCGGTGCCATGCTGCCGCCAACACTCACCACCATACAGCAGCCTACCAAAACACCCACACCATCCAGAGCAGCATACCAACCCACTGCCACAATCTCCAATCCTTTAGCCAGCACCACGCCTACGGAGAGCGCCAGCGCAGCACTGGTACTGCATCCACCCCGGCGGCTCTACCCAGCCACGGCAGAAACCGCCACGGTGGCCCCCCATCTTGGCAATGCTTGGCTGATTGTGGCCGAGGGCCGCGCCGATACTGACCCACTGGCGGGCGATGCCGGTGCGCTGCTGCACAACATGCTGCGCGCACTGCAATTGCACCAGCACCCGCAAGTGTTCTTTTGTGGCGTAGAGCTGGCCAACGCCTATCAACCCCATACCGCGTCTCGCCCCGATGCTGTCCTCGCCCCAGCCTTGGCCCAAATCCAGCCCGCGATGGTGCTGCTGATGGGGCGGCTGGCCGCCCGCGCAGCGCTGGGGCGCACCGAACCACTAGGGCAACTGCGCGCCCAACCGCACAGTGTGGCAGGCTACCCGGCCATCGTCACCTACGATGCCCCCTATTTGCTGCGCCAAGGCAAATACAAGGCCGCCGCGTGGGCAGACCTGTGCCACGCCCGCCACATGGTTCAGGCCCTGCCCCTTCACAGGCAGTAGCGCTCAGGCTGGCTTGTCCAGCACAAACGCACTGGCCATCTGTGCCAGATTGGTCGCTTGGTCTTGCAAGCTGGCAGCGGCAGCAGCGGCCTCTTCTACCAAGGCTGTGTTTTGCTGGGTGTTGCCTTCCATTTGGATGATGGCTTGGCTGATTTGCTCAATATCACCAATCTGCTCGCCGCTGGCTTGGCTGATCTCGGCAATGATGCCGGTCACGTTCTGTACGCTAGAGACAATTTCTTGCATCGTGGCCCCGGCCTGCTGCACCAAGGCGCTGCCGCTGTGTACCTTTTCTACCGACACATTGATCAGGGCGCTGATCTCGTGGGCAGCAGCGGCAGAACGTTGGGCCAGCGTACGCACCTCCGAGGCCACCACGGCAAAGCCCCGGCCCTGCTCTCCGGCACGCGCTGCCTCCACCGCAGCATTGAGCGCCAAGATATTGGTCTGAAACGCAATCGAATCAATCACGCCATTGATATCGGCAATTTTGCGCGAGGATTGGTTGATCTCCTCCATCATCGTGACCACGCCAGACACCACCTCTCCGCCTTTGCGTGCCACCTGCGAGGCCGACTGCACCTGCCGATTGGCCTGCACCGCGTTGTCGGCATTGGCGCGCACGGTGCCGGTGAGCTTCTCTACTGAGGCCACCGTAGCGCGCAAGGCATGGGCCTGCTGCTCGGTGCGCTCGGACAAATCTCGGTTGCCTGAGGCGATTTCTGCCGTAGCCATCTCCACCGAGCGGCTGGTATCGCGCATGTGGTGCAGCACATCCATCGTGTGGTCGGCAAAACGGTTGTACGCCTGCGCAATCTGGCTCAACTCGTCCGTGCCCGAAGCCACCACACGGCGGGTAAAGTTGCCTTCGCCTGCTGTGGTGATGGCATGGCGCAAATCCTGCAACCGGGCCAACGCCCGGCTGATCGCCACATAAAGCAGCACCGCCGCCGCAAAGGCAATCAGCAACGTGGAACCCACCGACACCTGAAACATGGTGTCTAGCCCCGTAGTCACTTCGGCATAGTCCATGACAACGGCCAACCGCCAATCGGAACCGGGCACCACATCCGAATACACCATGCCCTCGCGGCCCCCAAAATCCATCATGCGCTCTTGCGTGGTGCTGGCACTAGCGAGTACCTGCAACGACAAGGCTGGATGAATGGCCGTGATCGGCTTGAGCGTCAGCTCCGGGTTTGGGTGGGCAATGATGGTGCCATTGCCACTGACCAAAAAGGCAAAGCTGTGGGGCGTGGGCTTGATGGCCGCAATAGCGGCAATCACGCTGTCGAGCATGACATCACCCGCCGTCACGGCTTGCACCTGCGCCGAAGTGCCCACCAGATCAGAAAACGTGATGATGAGCTTGCCCGTACTGGCACCAATAAAGGGTTGGGTGATAGACGGCCCTCCCGCCTTCAGCGCCCCCTTGTACCAAGCACGCTGGGTAGGATCGTAGTCAGGAGCGCGTTTGCGGTTCTCTGAAAACACATAGTGTTTGTCTGGAAAGCCCATATACGCTTGGTCAAACTGTGCCGCCTTGACCGCCGTCTGCAACATGGGCACCGGGTTTTCTGCCGTCACATGGTCTTTGAGCGATGCCACCACGCGCTGCTTGGCATATACCCATTGGCCCAATGCAGCACTGTGGGCCTGGGCCAAGGCCGAGGCCTGACTGTGGAGCATTTCCAGACTACTGCTGCGGCCAATCACAAAGTTAGTGCTGCCCACAATCACCATCGCCAGCGTGACGATGCCCACGCACAAGGCCACCATGCGTGTTCGGAGAGAAGAAAACATAGATAAAGACGGATAAAGCCCCGCCCAAACGGCCAGCAGCGCCGTGGGCAGCATTCAAGGGAGCTTGACAGTGCAAGCCCGTACATATTTGTATGGAGAAACGCTGCCGCCGGTCAGGCCAGTAGCAGCGAAGGCAACCTTACTGCGGGTTAGACTGGTTGCAGCGCAGCGTGGAAGACTGTGCCTGAGTGGCTACGGCGGCAAAATCGCTCAATGTGCCTAAACGCCCCACCTCACCATTGAGCAGGTAGTAAATACTGGCCGGGGCAAAGGTGGGCACGGCCACATCAGCGCCTACACACAGGGCACCACCTTGGTAGCAGCGGGCCACATAGGGGCTGACCACTTGGGTGGGCGTGGGCTGCAAAAATAAGGTGGGGTAAGTACGCTCGGCCCAATCGAGCACACATTCCAACGGCTGTGATACGCCCGTGCCCACCACGATGCGCTCTACCTGCGCGCCCCCTTGCACCGGAAACACCAGCCGCGCCGTCCGCGCCCCCGGTGCCGTAGGCACAAAACCGACCAAGGTAGAGCAACCCAGCCCCGGCTGCAAAGTCTGGCCACTGCAACCGTCAGACCCCTGCACGGTAAAGTCTGCCGGAGCTATGCTGGGGCAACCCAGCGCCATGCACACCGCCATGTCACTATCCACACGCACCTGCCCCAGCGTCACAGGGGTGCTGCCTTGGTTAAACACAGAAAAATACTGGGCCGCATAAGTAGCACCCACCGGAATCTTGCCAAAGTGGTGCTCCAGTGGCGGATCGGTAATAGCGACTTGGGCCAGTGCAGGCACTGCCAATGCACACAGCCCGGCAGCAGAGAGGGTCTGGCGAACAAAAAGAGGAAAGCGCATGGCAAACAACTCCTGCAAACGGGGTAGAAAAGCTGCCAGCTTGCCTCTAATTGCCATAGGGCGTCAAGCACCTCTCTAAGCCCACCATAAAAGAAGCCAGTCGGCTTTTGCACCGACTGGCTGGCCCCCAAAAAGGGAAAGGTGATAAACGATCAGTGTGCCGCAGCGCTGGCAGCACCTACGCCGGTTTGGGCGCGCACGTATTGGTCGTCAAAGGCAGCGCGTTCCGCTTGAGCTTCTGCGCTGTTGTCCAGTTTGGAGAACACATAAATACCCAAGAAAGCCAGTGGCATGGCAAACAGGGCAGGCTGTGTGTACGGGAAGATAGGAGAAGCATTGCCCAGCACATCTACCCACACCGACTTGGAGAGCACCACAAACATCACCGAGCTAATCAGGCCCGTGTAGCCACCGACCAGCGCACCGCGCGTGGTCAGGCCGCGCCAGTACATCGACATCAGCAGCACCGGGAAGTTAGCGCACGAGGCTACGCCAAAGGCCAACGCCACCATAAAGGCCACGTTCATTTTCTCAAAGGCCACGCCCAACAGCACCGCCACCACACCCAAACCCAGCGTAGCGATTTTGGACACCCGGATTTCTTTTTCTTCCGAGACATTGCCCTTCATGATGACGCGGGCATACAGGTCGTGCGAGATAGCCGAAGCACCGGCCAGCGCCAAGCCCGCCACCACCGCCAAAATCGTGGCAAAGGCCACAGCAGACAAAAAGCCCAGCAGCAAATTGCCACCAGCGGCCTTAGCCAAGTGCAAGGCCACCATGTTGCCACCACCAATGAGCTTGCCCTTGATGTCACCGCCCTCAAAGAATTGCGGATCGGTGCCCACCAGCACAATGGAGCACAGGCCCATGATGGCAATCACGTTGAAGAAGAAGGCAATGATGCCGGAGGCGTAAAACACCGACTTGCGCGCTTCCTTGGCATTGGTCACGGTAAAAAAGCGCATCAAAATGTGTGGCAGCCCGGCAATGCCGAACATCAGGCCCAAGCCCATCGAAATGGCGGTGATTGGATCGGCCAGCAAGCTGCCGGGGGTCATCAGCTTAGAGCCCAGCTTATGGACTTCCATGGCACGGGTGGTCAAGGTATCAAAGCTGAAACCAAAATTGCTAAATGCCAGCAGCATGATGGCCGTGCCACCCACCAGCAACATACACGCCTTGATGATCTGCACCCAAGTGGTAGCCACCATGCCACCAAAAATCACGTACACCATCATCAAGATGCCCACCACCACCAGCGCAACGTGG
This sequence comes from Burkholderiaceae bacterium, assembly GCA_019745615.1. Classification (GTDB taxonomy): domain Bacteria; phylum Pseudomonadota; class Gammaproteobacteria; order Burkholderiales; family Burkholderiaceae_C; genus Simplicispira. Next base: position 1,552 of record JAIESZ010000057.1, on the reverse strand, counting down.
TAATCCAAACCAAACAACAGTTTGATGAGCTGGCCCGCGCCCACCATTTGGGCCACCAGATAGAAGCACACCACCACCAGCGAGCTAATCGCAGCCATCGTGCGCACCTTGCCTTGGTTGAGGCGGTAAGCGGTGATGTCGGCAAAGGTAAATTTGCCCAGATTGCGCAGGCGCTCGGCCATCAAAAACAAGATGATGGGCCAGCCCACAAAAAAGGCCACCATGTAGATGTAGCCATCTACCCCTTGGCCGTAGATCATGGCTGTAAGGCCCAGCAGCGTGGCGGCGGACATAAAGTCCCCAGCAATCGCCAAGCCATTTTGCTTGCCCGTAATGCCACCACCCGCCGTGTAGAAGTCGGATGCCGACTTAGAGCGGCCCGCCGCCCAATAGGTGATGCCCAGCGTCATGAGCACGAACACAAAGAACATGCCGATGGCATGCAAATTGAGCGGTTGTTTTTGGGCCGCGCCCAAATCGGGGCCAGCCAAGGCCAATGTGGGCAACAGCCACAGCAGAGCGGCCAGCGGACGGCCCACAGAAGAAAGCAGAGAAGGTGTACGGTTCATGATTTTTTCAGGGCGTCTTGGACGATTTGTTCATTCAGGCTGTCAAATTCGCCATTGGCGCGGTGCACATACACCCACGTCAGCAGACAGAAAAACACGAACTGGAAAAAACCCAGCGCAAAGCCTACCGTCAGATTGCTGCCTTCAAAAATGCGCGCGGCGATAAAACTGGGCACAAAGGCCACCAGCAGCACAAAGCTAAAAAACACCACAATCACCAGCAGTGCCAGCGTGGCGGCAAAGCGCCCCCGCTGGTTCACCAGCTGGGCATAGCGCGGGTCGCGCTTGATGTTCTCGTACAGAGGATTGGACATGGGTCTCCCTAAAAATAATCATTGAATGCGCAACGCATGAACGGGCGGCATTCTAGGAAGTCAATCCTGTTTAATCCTTACAGAAGGCCATCCGTTTATCCTGTATACGGGCCACCTTCAACGGCATGGGCCTGCCATTTCCTCGCCTCTGGGGCCTTCTACCGGCTAGGCCCACCAAAGAGCATCATGAAAAACCGCTGGTCATTGGGCGTCGCGTACCAAGCGCACAAAATTGGCAATGCGCACCACATCGCCCTGCGGGCCAAGGCCATACGCTGACTGACCGCGAGCATCCTTACCGAGCAGGTAATTACTGACGCTGCCGCTCTTGGGGTCACTGCGCTGGGCACCAGCGCCATGCACGTCCAGCAGGCTGTAACTGCTGCTGCCCGGTAAGCGCATCCAGCCCAGCGCCCGGCCAAAAGCCACATAAACCGCGCCGTTGCTGTCGAGGTGGGTAGTGCTGGCCCAATACCAAGGGTAATCGGTGGTGCCACCTTCGTTAGTGATGGCGGTTGCTGTGAACAGGGGGCTGAGTGCTGCCGATTGGGTGGTGGCTGGCGAGCGGCTGTAATCGACAATGCTTTGTAACTCTTTGGCGTTGGGCATACGCCAGTCGTTGTGGCCGAAAGCGTTGGCGCTGTTTTGCGCCTGCACCCAAGCCAAGGC
>JAIESZ010000024.1 GCA_019745615.1 Burkholderiaceae bacterium | reverse complement strand
CCATCCCAAAAAAATCCACCCGTTGGGGTGTCTTCTTCGTCAAAGTGAAAGGGCGTGTTTTTTGCCAAGTAGCGCAGCGCCGGAGAGGTGCGCAAGCCCTGAACCTCTAAATGCTGACCACCCAATTGCGCGGCCAGTGCATTGGGTGCGCTGTGCCCCGACGCGCTGGCATGGCAGCTGGCACAAGACTGCTGGCCGGAGGCAGAAAGCAGCGGCTCATGAAAGGCACGCTCGCCCAAGGCGGCCTCAGGGCTTAAAGTGGACGGTGTACCGTCGCCACTACAACCGGCCAGTACACCCACCGCCAACAGACATCCAACCCAAGAAGCGCGAAAAGCAGTGCAAAAAAGCATAAGAAGAAGGCCAACAGCGGCGCAGTGAATGGGCAAATTGCCATTCACAATTCTAAACAAGAATTATTCTTAATATCAAGAATACACCGCAAAAACCGGCCAGCGGCGCTGCTTGTCAGTGGCTGGGGCGTAGCAAATTGGCCAGCTCAACCGCCGATTTGACCTGCATTTTGTCGAACACGCGGGCGCGGTGGACTTCGACGGTGCGCACGCTGATGTCTAACTGATCGCCAATCAGCTTGTTGGGTAGCCCCTCGACCACGCATTGCATGACGGCGCGCTCGCGCTCGGTGAGATCGGCCAAGCGGCACTGCACGCTTTGGCGCTGGCGCAGGTGCTCCAAATGCTGTGCCGATTGGGCCAGTGCCTGCTCAATGCGATCTACCAAGGCGTTGTCGGAAAATGGTTTTTCGCAAAAATCAAACGCGCCGCGCTTGACGCTATCGACGGCAGTGGGCACGTCGGCATGGCCGGTTAAAAAGATCACCGGCATGGCAGCCACAGCGCCACGGGCCAGCAGGGCGTCAAACAGGGCCAGCCCGCTCATGCCCGGCATGCGCACATCCAGCAGCAGGCAGCAAGGCTGGGACGTGCCGCTGCGCTGGGCCAGTGCGGCCTCTAACGCCTCGGCGCTAGGGTAGGTCTCGCTGGGCAGGTGGCGCGAGCGCAACAGCCAAGCAAGCGCCTCGCGCACGCTGGCATCATCATCGACGATATAAACGGTGGCGTTGGCAACAGGCTCCATAGTTCTCTCAGGTGCTTTCTGGTTCAGGCGCAGCGGTGGGCGCGGTCAGCGCATTTTTCGATCATGCCCTCAAACAACTCTGGGGCCATCATGCAAAAATCGCACTCCGACCCCATTTTTACAAAGGGGCGCTTGAGTGGCACTGTCCCGCAGTGCAATTGGCAATCGGACTGCTGTTGCACTTATAAAAAAACGATGACCAGAATAGTGGCACTGCGCCACTAGCATGGCAAACTGTCAAACTGTTGACAATTGCCCAAAAAATTTTGCGGCTAGATACCTTTTTCAAAGGAATGCCTCACCATGACGATCAATTCGCTCATGCGTTATTTCACTATCCGTACGCGCATGTTGGGTGCCATTGGGGTGGTGATGGCTTTGCTCGCGTTGCTAGGAGGCTGCGGCTTACTGGGGATGTACCGCATCACCGTACTGACCGAGAATTTTTTGGCTATGTCTTACAGCGAGCTGCAATTGCTAGGTCAGTTGCGCACCGAGCTCGGTGCCGTGCGGCTGCACGAGAAAGACATGATTATCAACTACGAAAAGCCTGAGGCGGTGCGTGAAGCACACCGTCGTTGGCAGGCCAGTCTGCAAAAAACTGAGCAACTGACAAAAAAAATGCAGGAGGGCGAGCCCGATGAGGACAACGCCATTGTGGACAAACTGTGGGAGGCGGTAGCGGCCTACCGTGACCAGTTTGCGCCCATCGTGCGCCAATTAGAGAATGAGGGCTACGATTCGGCCACAGTAGCCAACCGCATGAGCCGCAATGCGCTGGCCCAGTTTGACGAAGCCGACAAGCTGCGCGTGGCGCTAGAAGCCTCATTGGAGCGCGAAGCCAAAGAAGCAATAGCTACGCAAGAGCACCTGACACGCCAAATACAGTGGCTGTTTGGTTTGCTGATGGTGTTGACTGTGTTGATCGTGGCACCCACCACCGTGCTCAATATGAACTCGATTTGTCGCCCGTTGGCTGAGGCCGAGCGCTTGGCCAAAGCCATTGCTGGGGGTGATCTGTCGCAGCGGTTGGAGGTGACGGGCCAAGACGAAGTGGCTAATTTGCAGCGCTCTTTGCTCGATATGCAGCAGGGGTTGAGCGGACTGGTGGCCCAAGTGCGTGATGCCAGCAGCAATATTGCAACGGCCAGCGCCGAAATTGCGATGGGCAACCAAGATTTGTCTTCGCGCACCGAGCAAACCGCCCAGCATGCCCAAGGAGCCGTTGGCTTTTTGTCACAGCTCACCGGCACGGTGCAACAGGCGGCCTCGTCGGCGCAGTTGGCCAATCAGTTGGCGTTATCGGCATCAAGCACCGCCAGCAATGGCGGCACGGTGGTGGCCCATGCGGTGGGCAGTATGCACGGCATTGCGCACTCCAGCCGCAAAATTGCCGACATCATCAGCGTGATCGATGGCATTGCGTTTCAAACCAACATTTTGGCGCTCAATGCGGCGGTAGAAGCGGCGCGTGCCGGGGAGCAGGGCCGGGGCTTTGCTGTGGTGGCCTCTGAGGTACGCAGTTTGGCCGGGCGCAGTGCTGCGGCTGCCAAAGAAATCAAAACCCTGATTGATGCCAGTGTGCAGGCCGTGGACGGTGGTGTGCGCCATGTCGAAGATGCGGGCCGGGTGATGGGCGAGATGGTGCAAAGCGTGCAGCGGGTGGGTGACATCATCGGTGAGATCAGTGCAGCAGCTTCTGAGCAGACTAGCGGTATTGGTCAGGTCAATGATTCAGTGGCCCAGATTGACCGCATGACACAGCAAAATGCGGCGTTGGTCGAGCAGTCGGCTGCCGCTGCGCAGTCGCTGCGCGAACAAGCCCTGCGCTTGTCGCAGGTAGTGCAACAATTTCGTTTAGCCGATGATGGTTTGAGGGTTTTATCGCCATCGTTTGCTGTCACGCACACGGCCCCTGCTTTGCCCACGGCAGCACGGCGCAGCGTGCCCCGCCTTGGTCAGGCGTGAAAACAGGGGTTATGCCATGACCACTAAGCGCTTTGGCTTTCGTGCGGCAGCTGTGTTGCTCTTGTGGGGCAGCTTGGCCGGGGCACCTGCCTTGGGCATGAACAAATGCACCAGCCCCAACGGCAGTGTGACCTACCAAGACGACGCTTGCACCCTTGGCAGGGCAGAAAAAGCCAACATTCCGCATTACACGCCACCACCACCGCCGGGTGCTGCGGCTACGGCCACCCCAGCAGTGCCGGTGGCCGGCACTGCGCCGCCACCTAGCACTCCCAAGGCCAAAGCCAAGGGCCTGCCTGAGGATGCGGTGGTGCATACCGGCCCACGTGGGGGCCGCTACATTGTTTTGCCCACCGGCAAAAAGCGCTACCTGCCCAAAGAGTCTTGAGCTGGGTGCAAGGCGGTAGCTTTAGGTTTTAGCCTGTGTGGGATAGTCCAAATAGCCCGCAGCGCCGCCACCATAAAAGGTGCTGCTGTCCCAAGGGTTGAGCGGCGCATCTTGTTGCAAGCGCTTGACCAGATCAGGGTTGGAGATAAATGGTTTGCCAAAGGCCACCAAATCGGCATGGCCGCTGCGCACAGCCTCTTGCGCCAGAGCGTTGGTGTAGCCGTTGTTGAGCATCCAAGCACCTTTGCCACCGGCGTTGCGGTAGGCAGCTTTGAGGGCTGCATAGTCAAACGGTTGCTCCGGCAGTTCACGCGGGCCGCCGGTGGCACCCTCGACCACATGGATATAGGCCAAGCCCAGCGGGGCCAGATGCTGCACCACGTATTCAAACAGCGGTTGTGGGTCGGCATCGCTGATGCCATTGGCGGGCGTCACTGGCGACAGGCGAATGCCTACCTTGCTGCCACCAACGGCCTCCGCTACAGTGCGGGTCACTTCTAGCAGCAGGCGGGCGCGGTTTTTGATGCTGCCGCCGTAGTCGTCCTTGCGCTGGTTGGCTCCGGTTTTGAGAAACTGCTCTAGCAGATAGCCATTGGCGGCATGGATTTCGACGCCATCAAAGCCAGCGCTGTCTACGGCGTTGCGCGCTGCGCTTTGGTAATCGTGAACAATGCCGGGCAGCTCGGATACATCCAGTGCGCGAGGTGTAGACGTGGGCACAAAACGGCCTTGGCCGGTGGCCGCATCCATGATAAAAGTTTTGCTTTGCGCTGCAATGGCTGAGGGGGCCACGGGCGGTTGGTTGCCCGGTTGCAGCGAGGTATGCGAGATGCGGCCCACATGCCACAACTGCACCACCACTTTACCGCCACCATCGTGGATGGCGCTGGTAACTTTTTTCCAGCCATCCAATTGCTCGGTGCTGTACAGGCCGGGCACATCGGCATAGCCTTGGGCCTGTGGGCTGATGGCAGTGGCCTCAGTGATGATGAGGCCCGCGCTGGTGCGTTGGCCATAGTATTGCGCCATCATGGCAGTGGGCACGGCACCCGGTGCCCGGTTGCGTGTAATGGGGGCCATCACGATGCGGTTGGCCAGACTCATGTCACCGACATGGGTGGGAGAAAACAAGGTAGTGGGCATGGAAGGAATCCTTTTTTTAAATAGGGCGAGGCCCGTTTATTTCAGCAAACCTTCGGCGCGCAGGGCAGCCTGCACACCGGCACGCTGTTCCATGCGCTGCTTGAAAGCCACCAGATGGGGCAGACCGCTGGTATCTACCCCGACAAACTGGCCCCAGCGGCTGGTGGTGTAGAGGTAGGCATCAGCCACGCTGAACGCGCCCAGCAGATAGTCTTTGCCTGCCAGTTGCTCATTGATCCAAGCAAAGCGCGACAGCAGGCGCTCGCGCACCACGGGTTTGTAATCTTCGGGGGTGGTAGGGGCAAACAGCGGGCTGTGGCCCTTGTGGATTTCAGTGCTGATGAAGTTGAGCCACTCTTGCAGGCGGTAGCGCTCTAACGTGCCATTGGCGGGAGCGAGGTTTTTGTCTGGCACCTGATCGGCAATATATTGCACGATGGCCGGGCCTTCGCGCAGGCGCTCGCCGTTGTCTAGCTCTAGCACGGGCACATAACCCAGCGGGTTGATGGTGTAGAAATCGGTGCCATCGGGCAACAGGTGCGTTTTGGTGCTGGCCACGATGGCTTCAAACGGCAGGCCCGCTTCGTGCAGCGCGATATGGGGCGAGAGGGAGCAGGCACCGGGCGAGTAATACAGCTTCATGGGAAAAAAGTCTCCAAGGGTTGAAACAACACATTCAGGGTGCCATGCTATGCGTTGCCGCCCGGCGGCGTTGGCCGGGGGCGACAAAAGGCATGGATCACTCAGGCTTTTCTGTGCCAGGGGCTTGCTCGGTGGTCAGCTTGTGCGGCTTGTCTTTGCCCTTTTTACCCTTGTGGGCTTTGCTGGGTTTTTCGAGTTTTTCAGGGCGAATGGCTGTTTGCTTGGAGGGCGGCGCTTGCAACTCGGCTTCGAGGCGCTCGCACAGGGTGCGCAAAATTTTGATGCGGGCATATTTTTTGTCATTGGCCTCGATCAGCGTCCAAGGGGCAGCGCCGGTGCTGGTACGGTCCACCATATCGCACACCGCCTGCTGGTAGGCATTCCATTTTTCGCGGTTGCGCCAGTCTTCGTCGGTGATTTTGAAGCGCTTGAAGGCGATTTTCTCGCGCTCTTTAAAGCGGCGCAATTGCTCATCTTGGCTGATCTGCAACCAAAACTTGATAACGATGGTGCCCGCATCGGTTAGCTCGTGTTCAAAGTCGTTGATCTCGGTGTAAGCGCGCAGCCAATCGTGTTCTTTGCAAAAGCCCTCCACGCGCTCGACCAGTACGCGGCCATACCAAGTGCGGTCAAACAGCGTGATATGGCCGTGGCGCGGCAGGTGACGCCAAAAGCGCCACAGGTGTGGCTGGGCACGTTCTTCTTCGGTGGGGGCAGCAATGGGCACCACTTGGTACAAGCGCGCATCCAGTGCGGCGCAAACGCGCCGGATGGCCCCGCCCTTACCTGCGGCATCGGAGCCTTCAAAGGCACAGACCACGGCCCGGTTTCTGAACGCTGGGCTGCGCGAGAGTTCGGCCAATCGGCCTTGCCAGTGCGCCAGCTCGTTTTCGTAGTGGTCTTGGGTTAAGGACAGTTGTTGGTTGAGTACCGACAGGACATTGCGGCCATCAATGTCGGTGCGTACCAGCGGTGCCACGGTGGCACCCAGGGGGTTGGGGTTGTCTAAGCGGGCGCGCATGGCACTGAGCACGGTTTGGCCCACGGTCAGGGAGCGGTAGCAGTCGTCACTGCCATCGACCACCACCCAAGGTGCCCAAGGGGTGTTGGTCATGCGCAAAAAATGCCCGGCCACTTTTTGCAGTTTGTCGTGGGTTTTGAGTCGATCCCAGTTCCATTTGGTCACGCGCCATGCGGTGTGTGGGTCGCTTTCTAGGTCTTTGAGGCGCTTTTTTTGTGCATCGCGCGTCAGGTGGAACCAGAATTTGAGCACCAGCGCCCCCTCGTTGACTAGCATGGCCTCAAAGCGGTTGATCTGGTCAGCGTGGGCATCGACTTCTTGCAAGGTGATGTTGCCCAAAATGCGCTCGCGGATGGTGTCTGAATACCAAGAACCGGCAAAAATGCCCACGCGCCCCTTGGGCGGCAGGGCGCGCCAGTAGCGCCACATGGGGGGGCGTTCGCGCTCTTCTTCACTGGGGGGAGAAAACGCCAAGGTGGACAGAAAGCGCGGGTCCATCCACTCGTACAACACATTGATGGTCTCGCTCTTGCCTGCGCCGTCTTGGCCGCTAACGAGCAGCACCACCGGCATTTTTTTGCCCTCGTACAGATCGACTTGGGCTTCTAGCAGTGCTGCTCGTAGGGCCGGGACGGCGGCTTTGTAGACCGATTTTTTGATCTTGTGGGCAATCTCTGCGGATTCAAACATGGCGGGCCTCCTGCATGGGAAGCAACCAATATAGCCTTTGGTGAACAGTTTGGGCAGAGGGTTTGGGCTACTTTAGCCGTCGTTGCCCAGCCGGAACACACTGACGGCTTGCACCAAGTTCTGCGCCTGCTGCTCTAGTGACTGGGCGGCTGCGGCGGCTTGCTCGACCAGCGCCGCATTGGACTGCGTGACCTGATCCATTTGCGACATGGCTTGGTTGATTTGATCAATACCGGCGCTTTGGTCTTGGCTGGCGTTAGTGATGTCGCCCATGATGTCCGTGACCCGGCGCACGTTGACGACGATCTCATCCATCGTGGCCCCTGCGCGCTCGACATGGACACAGCCCGCACTGACATTGCTGACCGAGGCGTCAATCAGCGCTTTGATCTCCTTGGCGGCACTGGCCGCACGCCCCGCCAAGCTGCGCACCTCAGAGGCCACCACGGCAAAGCCCCGGCCTTGCTCCCCGGCACGGGCCGCCTCTACTGCCGCATTGAGTGCCAAAATGTTGGTTTGAAACGCAATGCCATCAATCACGCTGATGATGTCGGCAATTTTGCGCGATGACACATTGATGGCCTCCATCGTGTGCACCATCTGCGCCACCACCGCGCCCCCCTTGACGGCCACTTGCGAGGCCGCATCGGCAATTTGGTTGGCTGTTTTGCTGTGCTCAAAGTTTTGGCGCACAGTGCTGGTCAGCTCGTGCATGGAAGCCACGGTTTGCTCTAGTGCGCTGGCTTCTTCTTCGGTGCGCGAAGATAGATCAATATTGCCTGCTGCAATTTGCCGCGTGGCACTGGCCATGTTCTCGGCACCGCTGCGCACTTGGCTCACGATGCGGCTCAGGCCCTCGTCCATCTCGCGCAGGGCGCGCAGTAAATCAGCGGTTTCGTCACGGCCCTGTATGTCGTTGGTGGGACTACCCAAATTACCAGCAGCCACTTGCTGGGCAATTTGCACCGCCCGCTTAAGCGGAGCCACAATGGAGCGGGTAATCCACAGCGCCAGCACCGTGCCCAGCACCAGCCCCGCCAAGGCTTGGGCCATGAGCAGCCAGCGCGCCGTACCAACCTCGCGCAGCACATAGTGGCCGGTATCGTCCACGCGCTTTTGTTGCAGGCTATTGAGCGCACTGACCGGCCCTTGCAGGGCGTCTAGTGCGGGGAGGGTCTCTTCTTGCAGCAATTGCCGGGCCTTGGCATGGTCTCCAGCCTCTACCAGCGTGCGCACGCGGCTAAACGATTGCACATAGCGCCCACGCATCTCCGTCACTTGGGCCAGCAGGGCTTTACCCTCGGCACTATGCACCAACTGCTCTAGTGTGGCTAAGGCTTTGTCGATGGCCAAGCGGTTGGCGGCAATTTTTTCTTTACTTTGGGCCTGATGGGCATCGTCCATAAACAGCACCAGCGCCATCGTGTAGCGGGCGTTGGCGCGGGTCAGGGCCTCGATGGTGCTGGTGGCTTCGGCTTTCACCCAGTCTTCATCGACCAATTGGCTATTGGCATCGGCCACCCGGCTCATTTGCAAAATGGCAATGGCGGCCATCAGCAGCATCATGCACATCAGCAGGCCAAAGCCCAGCTTGAGGCGCAGACCAATTTTGAGTTGTGACAGGCCCCAGTTCATGCTGTGCTCTCCTGCTGTTGCGCCAGCCGGGTGCTGCGCCAGTACACATCGTCACCACCATCAACGCGGTTGAGTATGCGTGCCAACACAAACATCAGATCAGACAGGCGGTTGAGGTATTGGCGCGGTGCATCGTGCAAAGACTCCTCGTTGCCCAGCGCCACCACGGTGCGCTCGGCGCGGCGGGCCACGGTGCGGCAAACATGGGCTTGGCTGGCAGCACGGTTGCCAGCGGGCAAGATAAATTCTAGTAGGCGCGGCAGCATCTCGTTGTAGTTGGCCAGTGCCTCATCGAGCTGTGCCAAAGCACTGGCCGGCAACAACTGGTAGCCCGGAATGGACAGCTCCCCGCCCAAGTTGAACAACTGGTGCTGCACATCACCCAGCAGATCACGCACATCTTGTGGCAGTGCCTCGCACAGCAGCAGGCCGATGTGGGCGTTTAACTCGTCCACCTCGCCCATGGCGTGGATGCGCAGGCTATTTTTGGAGACGCGCTGGTTGTTGCCCAGACCTGTGGTGCCGTTGTCACCGGTGCGGGTAGCGATTTCTGTTAAGCGATTGCCCATGAATTTTGCCTCTCTGGTCGGTGGCGGCCGCACGGTGCGGATAGCCAATGTGCCATTGTCGGACACAGCAGCCGAAAATTCGATGTCAGGGCCTTTGAGGCTTGCTATCGGCCCGGTGGTATTCTTCGCCGCCACCGCAGAGCCAGTTTATGAACCGCCCAGCCACCCCGCTCCACGCCCCCCTC
>JAIESZ010000094.1 GCA_019745615.1 Burkholderiaceae bacterium | reverse complement strand
GAGCTGTCGCCGCTGCACCGCATTGACCGTGACACGGCAGGCTTGGTGCTGTTTTCGGTGCAGCGGTCTACACGCGGCCTGTACCAAGGTTTGTTCCGTGATCGTGCCATGCACAAAGAATATGAGGCCGTGGCACCGTGGCGGCCTGAGCTGGAGTTTCCGCGTGAGCACCACAGCCGACTGCAAGAGAATGGGCAATTTTTTCTGATGCACGAGGTGCCCGGCCCCGCCAACAGCCACACCCAAATGGAGCTACTAGAGCAAGCTGGTGCTTGGGCGCGCTACCGCCTGTGCCCCATTACGGGCAAACGCCACCAGTTGCGCGTCCACATGGCCGCCTTGGGGCTACCTTTGCGTTACGACCCGTTTTATCCTCAAGTCAATGACCCTCCGGAGGGTGATTTTTCGCAGCCCTTGCAATTGTTGGCGCGGACGCTGGCCTTTACCGACCCCGTGACAGGCCAGCCCCAACGCTTTACGAGCCAGCGCCAGCTCCTGCCTTTGGCTTGACCGGAATCTTCGCGGCAAGCCTCGGGGTTCAGCCCAGGGTTCGAGCGAACAGGCCAGTACGGCCTGTTGTTTTTTTTGCAGCATAGCCTATGATCTTTGGCGTGAGTACCAGCACCAAAACCCTCCAACTGCGCCTCAAAGACAAGCAACGGATGTGCGTGGAACACGCCACGCGGCGCAAGCAGTTCAAAAAAACGCGGCTCAACTGGCGTGTCTCCAATCCAAAATCATCCAAGTATTCGCTGGGCTGGATACCCTTCAAAGGCGGGCACGCCAAATACAAAGCCGGACAAATCCACTTTGTAGGCCAAAAATGGAGTCTTTGGGATAGCTATGGTCTGTCTAAATATGAGCTAGTCAACGAAAGCTACACAACCCAGACTTGCGCGTGCTGCGGGGCTATCCCCGCCAGCAGTCCGAAAGGTAGAGTAGGACTTGGAATAAGAGAATGGACGTGCAGCGATTGCGGGGTGGTATACGACCGCGACGTGAATGCAGCACGCAACATTCTCGCGGCGGGGCATCGCCGTCTGGTAGTAGGAATCTCCGGGGTTTAGCCCGGAGAGGATGTCAAACTGAGAAACTTGGTCTTTTTGCTTTCTTTTTTTCTGATTTCTCCCTTTGTTCGCCCTTCTTGACCGCTATTTGGCGCTTGCGGTGCGCCCCCTCACACACCAAACACGTGCCCTGACGTTGCGGCCACTGGCTGGGTGGGCGTTACTGCTGTTGGCGCTGTTGGTGTATTGGACAGAGCTGTACCAATCGCACCAAACCCAATTGCAGCAGGTGCAAATCCAAACCCGGCAGGGAGCCGCACAAACCGTTCACGCCATGGCCTTGCAAGCAGAGGCCATGATCCGCAAAATTGACTATGTGGCCGTACATCTGGGCACGCACTGGATGACGCAAAACCGCCAAGAGTTTCTGGCAGGGTTGCGCTTAACACAGCAGCCCTTTAACGAAGGCACTTTGGCTGAGGTCGGCATAGCTGATGCGCAAGGCCGTATGGTGTTCTCTAGCCTGTTGTCCGATGAACCACCCCAAAGTGCGGATGGTGAACCCATCTCTATTGCCAAACAAGAGTATTTCACAGCCCATCTGGAAAATGTGGATGAGCCGCCGAACCTGTTCATCAGCCACCCCATGCTGGGCTGGGCATCACAGCAGTGGATCGTGCAGTTTTCCCGGCCCCTCTACGATGGGCAGGGCCAGTTTGCTGGCGTGGTAGTGCTGTCCATTTCAGCGCGGCATTTGTCGCGGGCTTTGCAGGAGGTTTTTCCTGACCCGGTGGATGTGGCCCTGCTCTTGCGTGCCGATGGCGCATACCTCGGACGTTCTCAAGGCATGGAGCGGGTGCTGGGCCGGTCGGTGCCAAGCATACGCCAGTTTTTAACCGATCCCTCGGCCATGCACGGTGTTTACGAAGCGGTAGCTAACCCCGATGGTATCGAGCGCTACTATGCTTGGCACCGGGCCGCCAGCTACCCCGTGGTAGTGAGCTTGGGCATTGGCAAGGAGCGGGCGCTGGCCTCGGTGCAGCGAGCCTTGTACTACAGCTATTTGCAAAATATCATCGGCACCACTTTGCTGCTGCTGGGGGCAGCATGGATCACCCGCCTGTGGTTGCAACGCAGCCAACAGGCACAGATGCTGGCTACCACCAGCGAGCGCCTAGGGCTGGCGTTGCGCGGCGCTAATCTGGGCACTTGGGACTGGAACTGGCAAACCCAAGAAAACCACTTTAGCGAACTGTGGGCTGCCAAACTGGGCTACAACCGAGCTGCCTTGGCTCCCCATTTTTCGACTTGGCAAGAGCGCGTCCACCCCGATGATTGGCCCGCCGTGGATGCCGCCTGCACCGCCCACAGGCAGGGGCACAGTGCGTACTACGAGGCCGAATACCGTATGCGCCACCGCGATGGCCATTGGGTCTGGGTGCTAGACCGGGGGCAAGTGGTAGAGCGCACCAGTGATGGCAGCGCACTGCGCATGGCGGGCACGGTACTGGACATCAGTGACCGCAAAATGGCCGAGGCGGCAGCGCAAGACTGGCGCGAACGCCTGAGCAAGTTGATGCGCCAAGTGCCGGGTGCGGTGTACCAATACCTACAGCGCGCCGACGGCACGGCCTGCTTTCCGTACGCCAGCCCCGGCATCGAAAGTATTTATGGGGTAACGCCAGAAGAAGCAGCGCTCTCAGCAGACAAGGTCTTTACCCACATCCACCCGATGGATCGCCGCCGTGTGGTCGAGTCTATTCGTACATCCGCCGAGCAACTGGTGATTTGGCGCTGCGAACACCGGGTGCTGCTGCCCAATGGCACCCTGCGTTGGGTGCTGGGGCAGGCCAACCCTGAGCGCAGCCCAGAGGGCGATACCCTCTGGCATGGCTATGTCCACGACATTACGGCAGAACATGCAGCTGCCGAAACTTTGCGCCTCAATGCCGAGTATTGGCACTTGGCCTTGCAGGCCGTGCGCGATGGCTTGTGGTCTTGGGACATGGCCTGTGACACCGTCGAGTGGGATGATCGGATCGGTGAAATGCTGGGCGAAGAAAACTTGCCCGCCACCTTAAGCTACCAAGACTGGATGGATCGGCTCCACCCCAGCGACCGTGAACGCATCCAAACCGAATGGAACCAGCAAATCCAGCAGCATCCAGACCAAGTGATTATTGCCGAGTACCGTATGCACACGGCGCAAGGGCAATGGCTGTGGGTAGAGGTGCGTGGCCGTATTGTGGCTTGGGGCGATGATGGCTTGCCCGCGCGCATGGTGGGCACCTGCACCGACATCAGCTCGCGGGTGATGCAAGGACAACTGCGCCGGGTGCTGATCGACCAAAGCCGGGCAGCGATCATGCTGGTGGATCAGGAGCGCCACATTCTTTACGCCAATGCGCGCCTGCTAGAAATTTTTGCCACACCGGGCGAAGACATCACCCAGCGCCCTATGTCGAGTCTGCACATCGACCAAGCACATTTTGAAGGCATGTGGGCCTATTATGAAGAGCTAGGGCGTTGTGGCAAGGTGCGCTTTGAATACCCCATGCGCGATGCGCAGGGCAACCTGCGCTGGTTTGATATGCACGCCGTGCTGCGCGACCCAGACGAGCCCGACAGCGATGTGGTGTGGACGATGGTGGACATCACAGAAAAGCACCAATCGGCCTCTGCACTGGACATGGAACGCCTGCGCCTAACCACCCTGCTAGAGCGTTTTCCAGGGGCTGTGCTGATGGAAGATGCGCAAGGGGTGGTGACGATGGCCAACCAAAACCTGTGCGATTGGCTAGAGCTGCCGGGCGCTCCAAACAGCTTGCAGGGCCTGAGCCATGACACCCTGTGTGCGCAACTAGGGCCCGTGCGTGCTGCTTGGCTATCGGTGCCGGGCAGCCACAGCGACGGAGAAAAACGCCGCAACATCGAAGTCCCCTCCTCTGGTGGCCGCACCTTAGAGATTAATTGGGTGCCCATCGTGCGCAATGGCGAGCAGTTAGGACGATTCTGGCTGTTCCAAGACATCTCTGAGCGCAAACAACGCGAAGTAGCACTGACTACGCTGGCGGCCACCGATGCCCTGACCAGTCTGCCCAATCGGCGCAGTTTTATGACCAGTTTGGAGGATGCCTTGCTCGAAAGCCGCCGCCATCCTGCCCGCAGCGATGTGTTGCTGATGCTGGACATCGACCACTTTAAGCGCGTCAATGACAACTACGGCCACCCGGTAGGCGATGTAGTGCTCCAGCATGTGGCCCAGCTGATTCGGCACAATTTGCGCCAAAACGACACGGCAGGGCGCTTGGGCGGCGAGGAGTTTGCCATTTTGTTGCAAAACATTGAGCAGTCCGATGCGCTGGCCTTAGCCAACCGGCTACGCCAATCGGTGGCGCAGACACCGGCCATAACCGCCGCAGGCAAAATCACGGTCACGGTGAGCATAGGCTTGGCCGTGCTATGCGCTGAGGATGCTGTGCGCAACATCAGCCATGCCGACGAGGCCCTTTACGCGGCCAAAAATAGTGGGCGTAACCGCGTCTGCATTTGGGAGCCTTGAACAGTTTTAGCGCCACCCTGACAGCAGTGCAGGCAGCAGCAGTGCGGTGATAGCACCATTGAGCCCCATCGCTAAGGCGGCAAAGGCCCCGGCCTGCTCACTGATTTGAAAGGCACGGGCCGTGCCTATGCCATGCGCGGCCACGCCCAAAGCAAAGCCTTGGATGGCATCCTCTTGCACGCGCAGCAGCCGAAACAGTGTGGGGGCCAGTACGGCACCCACAATGCCAGTCACGATCACCAGCACCGCTGTGAGTGAGGCAATGCCGCCAATGCGCTCGGCCACACCCATAGCTATCGGGGTGGTCACAGATTTGGGTGCTAAAGACAATTGCGTGGGCAAACTGGCCCCCAACAGCCAAGCGGTGCCCACCGCAGAAACCACCGCCGTCAGGCTGCCTATGGTCAGCCCCAGCAGCACCGGCCAGCGCATGGCCCGCACCCGGCCCAATTGAGCATAAAGCGGAATAGCCAGCGCTACCGTGGCAGGCCCCAGCAGAAAATGGACAAATTGGGCACCGGCAAAATAGCTGGTGTACGGCGTATCCGTCAATAGTAACAGCGTTACCAGCAAAGCCACAGCCAGCAGCACCGGGTTGGTCAGCGGGTGCAGGCGGCAGCGCCAGTGCACCGCCAGCGCCAGCAGATAAGCCAACAGGGTGATGGTCAGGCCCAGCAGCGGCGAGGTGGCCAGATACACCCAAATATCGTGGATAGGTGCAGGCAAATTCATGGCTGCTCCTCTGCGCTGGCGGCGGGGGGGCTGCTGCGGCCTCGGCAGGCGCGCATCACCAGTGCCGTCACCACCAATGCCAGCACGGTGCTAAACACCAGTGCCACCACCAACGCTAGCCATTCATCGGCAATGCGGTGGCCATGCACCATGATGCCCACGCCAGCGGGGACAAACAGCAGTGAGAGGTGGCCCAGCAGGCCCTGACTGGTGTTGCGCAGGTTATCGCTGGGGCCACCGCGCCAGATCAGCACCAGCAAGAGCAGCAACATCCCCAGCACCGGCCCCGGCACAGGCAGCTGCAAACCGCGCACCATCACCTCTCCGGCCAGTTGAAACACCAGTAGCCAAGCAAACCCTGACACCATCATGCACCCCCGTCAATACAAGCCAAAGCTGCAATGTAGCGGCTTAGGCAGCAGTGCATCAGGGTTGGGGTGCCCTAGGCCAAAGAATACGCACGCGCAAACCACCCCACTGGGGGCTGCGGCTCAGTTGTACCTGTAAGCCGTGCAACCGGGCAATGCGCTGCACAATCGACCAGCCTAGGCCACTGCCACTTTGGCCGGTGCCCAGCACCCGGAAAAAGCGCTCGCCCAACCGGGCCATCTCGGCCTCGGTCATGCCGGGGCCGCTGTCTTCTACACACAACTGCATAGGTTCTTGTGCATTGGCCGGGGTGATGCGTAGCAGCACTTGGGCACCGTCAGGGCTGTAGCGCAGGGCGTTGTCGAGCAGGTTGCGTAGCAACACAGCGGCCAGCGGTTCGGCCAGCGGTGCCAGCACGGGTAGGGCGGCATCGAGCAACACCGTTTGCTGGCGCTGCTCGGCGTGGCCTTGCAAATCAGAGACTACATGCTGCGCCACCTCGGCCAAATGACAGGGTGCGGTGGCCGAAGTGGCCGATTCGGCATCCAGCCGCGCCAATTGCAGCAGCTGCTCTACCAGCCGGGTAGCGCGGTCACAGCCTTGCACGGTGGCGGCCAACGCTTGGGCGCGTTCCGCCTCTTGCGTGGCACCCTGAGCCACTTGGGCCTGCATACGGATACCAGCAATCGGGGTGCGCAGCTCGTGGGCGGCATTGGCGGTAAATTGCTGCTCGGCGGCCAGCAACTCGCTGGTGCGCGTAAACAGCCCATTAAGGGCTGCAACCAAAGGCAGTACCTCAGGGGGCACGCCAGCAGTGGGCAGTGGCTCTAGGGATTGCGGCTGGCGGGCCGCCACATCTTGGCCCAATTGGCGCAAGGGGCGCACCGAGCCATGCACTGTCCACCAGATGCCCAGCACCAGCAAGGGCAACACCAGCACCGTAGGCCAGACCATGCTGTACAGGCTCACCATCACGACGTCGTTGCGTGTCGATTGCAATTCTCCTACCTGCAACAGCAGGTCGGCGTCGTGGCTGGGCGTAACAAAGACGTGCCATGATTCACCATCGGCGTGGCTGTCTGCAAACCCCCGTGTCTTGCGCTCGGTCAGGGGTTCGCGGGGGGCATTGGCAGAATGGGCCAGCAGCTTGCCTTTGTGCCACACTTGGAACACCACGCGCTGCTGGTATTTGTGCAGATCAGGGGCCAAGTTCAGGTCTTCGTCTTCTAACTCGTCCAGTGGCTGCATCAACAGCAGGGCAGCGGTTTGTACCAAGTGGGCATCGAGCAGTTCACTGACTTCGTGGCGGGCGTCATACCAAGTCATAGCGGCGGCCAGCCCCCAAGCCGCAGCCACCAGCGCCAACACCGTGGACAGCAGGCGTCTTTGCAGGGAGCGCGGTGCTGATGGTGCCGCCGTGTGCTGAGTGCTCATGCCGAATCGCGGGCAATGCGGTAACCTACGCCGCGCACGGTTTCGATCAGGGCAGCCCCCAGTTTGCGCCGCAGGTGGTAAATATGCACTTCTACTGCATTGCTGTTGATCTCGTTGCCCCACTGGTACAGGTGCTGCTCTAACTGCTCACGGTTGAGCACGCGCCCAGCATTGAGCAACAGGGCGTGCAGCAGGTCGTATTCGCGCTGCGACAGTTCAACCAGCACCCCGGCACGCCAAACTTGGTGCGCTGCGGGGTCTAGCTCTACCTCTCCGGCACACAGCCGGGTCACGCTCTGACCGTGGGCACGGCGTACTAAGGCGCGCAAGCGCGCCGCCAGTTCATGCAAATCGACCGGCTTAACGAGGTAGTCGTCAGCCCCAGCATCCAAGCCAGCAATGCGGGCGCTGACAGCATCGCGGGCCGTGAGGATCAACACCGGCGTAGCCATGCGGCGAGCACGCAGTTGCTGCAACACCTCCATGCCATCTTGCCGGGGCAGGCCCAAATCGAGCACACAGGCTTGGTAGACCCCAGTCCCCAATTCGCGCTCGGCGGCAACGCCATCACGCACCCAATCGACCTGAAAGCCATTTTGGGCTAACCCAGCGCGGATGCCTGAGCCTAGCAGTTCATCGTCTTCAGCCAGCAAAATTCGCATGGGGATCGTTCTTTCGCTCAGTCGTCGTGGTCGTGGTGCTTAGAGGCACGATTTTCTCCCGACAGCATCGTGGCTGCAGTGGCGCTTGGCTGGGGTGCGGCTTGCCATTGCCAGCCCCAAAAGGCCAGCACGGCAGCCAAAATGAGCAAGGCCAGCAAGCCGTGGTTTTTCTTTGCCACATCTGGCCCGCGCCCCGGTACCCGTCCTGTAATCATGGGCAATGCCTGATTTTTGCGTTGCAACACGCTCACTAGTGCAATCAGACCAATATGCAGCAGCACCACCCACAGCATAGCGTTGCCTACCCACTCATGTACTTCTTCTAACCACTCACCGCCCCATTCATCCCACACGGCATAGCCGCTCAAGCTCAACGGCAGCACCAGCGCCAGCATGAGTACCATCGCCAGCCCCATGAGCAGATTGCGCCCTGGGCGCAGCAAATCCTGTAAAGCCGCCAAAGAGCGCACGCTTGCTAGCGATTGCAACCATGCTGGCAGCCCACGCACGCGGCCCCACAGACCGGCCAGCCGCACCGAGCGCGGCCCCACCAGCCCCCACACCAAGCGGGCCAGCACAATGCCCGCCAGCGTATAACCCAGCGTGACGTGTACCAAGCGCCAGCGCTCGCTTTCGGCGGTCAGGTAGGCCCCGGTAAAGGACAGCGCCATCATCCAATGCAACATGCGCGTGGTGGCATCCACCACGCGGCGTGTGGGCACAGGGGCCGTGGCGGCGGCGGAAGGTGCATGGAGGGTATGCGAGGTCATGGCTGGCTCCTTATTTGGGGATGCGGACGTTGTCGTCGTCAAAATCGCCTCGGTCGGCGCGGGTGTGGCAGGCCATGCAGTTGGCACGGCTGCCTACAGCAGCGCGCTTCCAGACGGCGGGAGCTACCTCGCGGTGCTTGCGCTCAAACCAAGCAGATTGCGTGAGGCGATCTTGTGGTGGTGCTTCGGCCACACGCTTGTAGGTGCCCGCGTTGCTTTGCAGCCAAGTGCTAATTTGGCGTACGGTAGCGGCGTCTAGCGCAGCATCGGTGCCGTAATGCCGGTCTAGCCCTTGCATGACACGCGCCCAAGAGGCTGCTGGCAACAAGCCGGGCGGATAGGCCATGTGGCAGGCCACGCATTCTTGTTGGTAAGCGGGCAACATGGCGCTGGCAGCCATCATCGGGCGGTCAGCAAAGCTGGGCAACGCAACGCAGCAGCCCAGCAGCAGCCCGAATGGGCGCAGCGTGCGACCAACAGCCAAAAAATGAGAAGAAATAGACATGGCGCGCCTTTTTGATGGCTTATTTAAGCTGTACCAGCCAAGCGAGCACGTCGGCTTTTTCGGCGGCAGTGCATTCGCGGCTCAAAACATCTTTGCAGTTGCGCCGAAACCATTTGTCGGCCTTGGCGGTATCGGTAAAGCGCTCAGGGTTGAAGGCTGGAGCCAGCGGGGCAATGGTTTTGCCCGTGCTGG
>JAIESZ010000064.1 GCA_019745615.1 Burkholderiaceae bacterium | reverse complement strand
ATACCAGTAACCCGTTGATTGGGCATCCGATACATCATGAAAGTCAGTGACATCCTGCGCGTCAAGGGCAACACCCTCTATACCGCCGATCCGTCCCAACCCCTGTCTGAAGCCATGCAAACCATGGCCGAGCGCGATATTGGCTCTTTGGTCGTCATGGAGCATGGCGATTTGGTCGGTATGCTCACCTTCCGCGAAATCATCCAGAGTTTGGTAAAAAATGGTGGCAGCGTCGGTAGCTTGCGCGTACGCACAGCGATGGACGACGCTCCCTTGACCTGCACCATGGAAACCGACATGGACGAAGTGCGGCGCATGATGCTAGAGCGCCACGCCCGTTATATGCCGGTGATGGACAGCCGGATGCTGATGGGCGTGATTAGCTTTTACGACGTCGCCAAGGCGGTGGTCGATAGCCAAAACTTCGAAAACCAGATGCTCAAGGCCTACATCCGCGATTGGCCCGATGAAGAAAAGGCCCCGGCACTCTAAACAGGCCAGCCGCTGCGCGGTGGATACTGGGATAATCTCCCGCCATGAGCGGCAATACTTTTGGAACCCTTTTTACCGTCACCAATTTTGGTGAATCCCACGGCCCAGCCATTGGCTGCGTGATTGACGGCTGCCCACCGGGCATGGCCCTGAGCGAGGCCGACATCCAGCTGGATCTGGATCGGCGTCGCCCCGGCACCAGTCGCCACGTCACACAGCGCAACGAGCCTGATGCGGTGGAGATTTTGTCGGGGGTCTATGAGGGCTATACCACCGGTACGCCCATTGCTTTGTTGATCCGCAACCAAGATCAGCGCAGCAAAGACTACGGTGATATTTTGCAAACCTTCCGCCCCGGCCATGCCGATTACACCTATTGGTACAAATACGGCATCCGTGATCCCCGTGGCGGTGGGCGCTCCTCGGCCCGCCTGACTGCGCCCACCGTGGCTGCCGGTGCCGTAGCCAAAAAGTGGCTGGCCGAAAAGTTTGGTACCCAGTTTCGTGCCTGCATGACGCAATTGGGCGATTTGCCCATTCCGTTTGAGAATTGGGCGCATGTGCCCCACAACCCATTTTTTGCCCCGGTGGCCGATGTGGCCCAGTACGAAAGCTACATGGACGCTCTGCGCAAGGCCGGAGACTCCTGTGGTGCCCGTATCCGCGTGCAGGCCACCAGCGTGCCCGTGGGCTTGGGCGAGCCTTTGTTCGATAAGCTCGATGCCGATATCGCCTACGCCATGATGGGCCTCAATGCCGTCAAGGGGGTAGAGATTGGTGCGGGCTTTGCCAGTGTTGCCCAGCGCGGCACCATGCATGGCGATTCGCTCACGCCAGAAGGCTTTGCCACCAACCACTCTGGTGGTGTGTTGGGGGGCATCAGCACCGGGCAAGACATTGAGGTGTCTATCGCCATCAAGCCGACCAGTTCTATCCTTAGCCCGCGCGACTCCATCAACATCCACGGCCAGCCGGTGGAGGTGAGCACCAAGGGCCGCCACGATCCCTGCGTGGGTATTCGTGCGGCCCCGATTGCCGAGGCCCTGCTGGCGCTGGTGCTCATGGACCACGCCTTGCGCCACCGCGCCCAGTGTGGCGATGTGGTGCTGGCGGTGCCGCCCATTCCTGCGGCCATCTGATCGCTATGCTTTGGCGTCTGAC
This sequence comes from Burkholderiaceae bacterium, assembly GCA_019745615.1. Taxonomy (GTDB): domain Bacteria; phylum Pseudomonadota; class Gammaproteobacteria; order Burkholderiales; family Burkholderiaceae_C; genus Simplicispira. The sequence continues at coordinate 7,523 of JAIESZ010000064.1, read as the reverse complement.
CGGGCTGGCTGGCGCGCTGGCGCTGGTTGGATGCGCCGGGGTGGCATTACCTCCGCCCCAGCATATGGATATTGTCCTGCTGGGCTTTAATGATTTGCATGGGCAGTTAGAGCCGCCGCGCCAGTCGGTAGCGCTGCCCACAGCCCAAGGCCCTATCACCCTGCCTGTGGGTGGCATGGCCTATTTGGCGGGCACTCTAACTGCCCTGAAGGCGCGCACGCCCCACCATGCAGTGGTGGCCGCAGGCGATGTGGTGGGGGCTTCGCCGATGGTGTCGGCGCTGTTTCTGGATGAGCCGACGATAGAGGCCCTGAACCAGATGCAGGTCGATGTCAGTGCTGTGGGCAACCACGAACTAGACCGGGGCTGGCAAGAGTTGTTGCGCCTGCAACACGGTGGCTGTGTGCGCTACACGGCACGTCAGCCGTGCCAACTCAGCCCGGCCTTTGCCGGGGCCAATTTTCAGTTTCTGGCAGCCAACATCGTGCCAGAGCGTGACGGCCAGCCGCCGCTGCCTGCCACCGCCCTCAAGCGCTTTACGCAGGGTGCCAGCACGGTGACGGTTGGTTTTATTGGCGTCACGCTGCGGGGCGCGCCGCGTGTGGTGTCGCCCGCTGGCGTGCGTGGCTTGCATTTTGCGGATGAGGCCGATACCGCCAATGCCCAAGCGGCACGCCTGCGGGCGCAAGGGGCGGATGTGGTGGTGCTTGCCCTGCACGAAGGCGGTGCCGCCAGTGCCAGTGTGGTTGAGACCAGTTGTTCTGGTCTGCGGGGCGACATCGTACCCATTTTGGAGCGCTTGAGTCCGGCCATTGATGTGGTGATGTCTGGACATACCCATCAAGCCTATGTGTGCGATTACGCTAGCATCAACCCGGCCAAACCTTTTTTGCTCACCAGTGCTGGGGCTTACGGCATGTGGGTGACGGATATTGCACTGCGTTTTGATCTGGCGGCACGGCGTTTGGTACACAAAAGCGCCCGCAATGTGGCCGTGCAAAATAGCGGCTACGAAAGCAGCGCGGGCAAAGTCATGCCTGCGCCGCTGTATCCCAGTTATGTGCCGGATGTCGGGGTGCAAGCGGTGCTAGAGCGTTACCGGGCTGCCGCCGCCCCTTTGATTGACAAACCCGTGGGGCCATTGGCGGGCGCAGTGGCCCGCCACACCGCGCCCTCCGGCGAGAGTGCGCTGGGTAATCTGGTGGCTGATGCGCAACTGTGGGCCACCCAGTCGCCGCCAGCCGGTGGCGCGCAGCTATCGTTCATGCACGCTGGGGGCCTGCGTGCTGATCTGCTGCCCGACGCCCAAGGCCAAGTGCGTTATGGGCAGCTTTTTGCCGTACAGCCCTTTGGTAACCATTTGGTGGTGCAAACCCTGACCGGGGCGCAAATTCGTACCTTGCTAGAGCAGCAGTTTGACCCGCCCGCATCATCTTCGCAGCGCACCCGTGTGCTCTCGGTATCGAGCGGCTTTAGCTATCGCTACGATCTGTCGCAACCGTCCGGTGCCCGTGTCACGGCCATGATGCTGCACGGCCAGCCATTGGAAGATGCACGCGATTACCGTGTCGTGGTCAGTAGCTTTTTGGCCCAAGGGGGCGACCGTTACCCCATACTGACCCAAGGCCGCGAGGTGCTGGGCGGTATGTTGGATGTGGATGCACTAGAAGGCTATTTTCAGGCGCAGGGCAGGGTGGTGCCACCGCTGCCGCGCCGTATTACACGCACCGATACGCCCGTATCCCGTTAATGGGGTGGAGTGGTGCCGCTACCGTCTTACTGCCGCACTTCATCTACCAAGGTTTTGAAGTCGTTGATGTCTTCAAAGCTGCGGTAAACGCTGGCGTAGCGGATGTAGGCCACCTTGTCGAGCTTTTGCAGCGCCCGCATCACCAACTCACCAATGCGGCTGGAGGGCACTTCGCGCTGGCCTAGGTTGAGCAGGGTTTCTTCGATGCCCTCAATAGCGGCATCAATTTGCGCCGTGCTGATGGGGCGTTTGCGCAGTGCAATGCTGAACGAACCCAGCAGCTTGGCATGGGTGTATTCAGTGCGGCGGCCATCTTTCTTGACTACCACCGGAAAGCTCACTTCGGGGCGTTCGTAGGTGGTAAAGCGTTTTTCGCAGGCGCTACAACGGCGGCGGCGGCGAACGACGTCCCCTTCTTCAGACACCCTGGTTTCGACGACTTGCGTTTCTTGGTGGCTGCAGAAGGGGCATTTCATAGTGTCAACCCGGCTTAACGGTACACCGGGAAGCGTGCGGTCAGGGCATTGACCTTGGCGCGCACGGCTGCGATGTTGGCTTCGTCACGCGGGTTGTCCAGCACGTCAGCGATCAGGTTAGCGGTGATGCGTGCTTCTTCGTCCTTGAAACCACGGGTGGTCATGGCGGGGGTGCCCACGCGGATGCCGCTGGTGACCATTGGCTTTTCGGGGTCGTTGGGGATGGCGTTTTTGTTGATGGTCATGTGGGCAGCGCCCAACACGGCTTCAGCTTCTTTGCCGGTGATGCCCTTGGCACGCAAATCCACCAACATAACGTGGCTTTCGGTGCGGCCACTGACGATGCGCAGGCCACGCTCGGTCAGGGTTTCGGCAATGATCTGCGCGTTCTTGACCACCTGTTGTTGGTAGGTTTTGAACTCAGGTTGCAGGGCCTCTTTGAACGCCACGGCCTTGGCTGCAATCACGTGCATCAGCGGGCCGCCTTGCAGGCCGGGGAAGATGGCGCTGTTGATGGCCTTTTCGTGCTCGGCCTTCATCAAAATGATGCCGCCACGGGGGCCGCGCAGGCTCTTGTGCGTGGTGGATGTGACCACGTCAGCAAATGGCACAGGGTTGGGATAAACACCTGCGGCAATCAGACCAGCGTAGTGGGCCATGTCCACCATGAAGATGGCACCCACGTCTTTAGCCACTTTGGCAAAGCGTTCAAAGTCGATACGCAGGCTGTAGGCCGAGGCACCGGCAATGATGAGTTTGGGCTTGGTTTCGTGGGCCTTGCGCTCCATCGCGTCGTAGTCGATGGCTTCGTTGGCATCCAAGCCATAGCTGACCACGTTAAACCACTTGCCCGACATGTTCAGGGGCATACCGTGGGTCAGGTGGCCGCCTTCGGCCAAGCTCATGCCCATGATGGTGTCGCCGGGCTTGACGAAGGCCAAGAACACGGCCTCGTTGGCCGACGCGCCGCAATGGGGCTGCACGTTGGCGGCATCGGCACCAAAAATTTGTTTGATGCGGTCAATGGCCAATTGCTCGGCGATGTCCACATATTCGCAGCCGCCGTAGTAACGCTTGCCGGGGTAGCCTTCGGCGTACTTGTTGGTCAGTTGTGAGCCTTGCGCGGCCATGACGGCGGGCGAGGCGTAGTTTTCGCTGGCGATCAGCTCAATGTGCTCTTCTTGGCGTTTGTTTTCGGCCTGAATAGCAGCGTACAGCTCGGGGTCGGTTTGCTCGACAAGAATATTGCGTTGGTACATGGTGTGGCAGTCCTGTGAACTGGAGTCCCTTGAAGCCAAGGGCTGCCCAGGCGAACGGCGGAATCACCAAGGGCCTGACAGGCCCACGGCGGCACGCTTCCCAGTGGTTTCACGGCCCCACAAGGGTTGGTTTCGTGTCCACGTCAGCAACAGCGCCTTGTTGTGATGGTCAGCAGGGGGCTGTGCCTATCGCCAGTCGCGTGCCCTGTTAGTGTAGCTGACAGGCACGCCCACTGCCACGACTCAAAGACCCGACACCAGTGCTAGTTTTTCAACGCCCTGTGCGGGGGCCACCGTGGCTGCGGGGTCTGGTGCTGTTGTGGTTGGCAGTTCTGTGGGTTTGCGCTGCGCTAGCAGCGGGAACGGCGCCACGGGTGCTTTGCGCTGACCTGCCACTTGGCGCAGGCGGGTGTGCTCGGCCAGCACCTTGGCGGCGTAGCCACCGTCGTCGGCCATATCGGCTGCACCCACATAACAGCCGAGGCCGCCTTCGACGGAGCCCATGCGGCTGATGCAGTCCATCAGCACCTTGACACCGACGCGCAGATTGGTGACGGGGTCAAAGGCGGCCAATTTACCGCCAACGTTCTCATATTTGTCGGTGTGTACGCGGGTCATGACTTGCATCAGGCCCTGCGCGCCCACAGAGCTTTGCGCAAACGGGTTAAAGCTCGACTCCACCGCCATGATGGCCAAAATGAGCGTCGGGTCGAGCTGCACCCGTTTGCCTGTGGCATAGGCTTCGGCCACCAGCAAGCCCAAAGGCTCGGCGGCTACCCGGTATTTTTTGCTTAACCAGTAGGCTACCTTGGCCTGCTCTTTGGGCAGCTCCTTGGGGTTCATCGCCAAGATGCGCTCACTGGGTTCGGGTTCGGGCTCAGTGGGCCCCAGCAGCGCTTCTTGGCGCGCTTGTAGCCAGCCGATCAGTTGCTCCTCGCCAGTTTGGCGCAGATCGGGGCGTGCTACCAAGGTAGCGGTGGCAAAAACAACCAGCAGCCCAACCAGGGCAAAACCGTTGCGAGTGATGGCAAGAAATCCTGTGATTACATCGGTGGCAAAGGTATGCACACCAGAGATCCATTTTCCTGACGCTGTTGTCATGAGAGCTTTCCTTTCTCGGCGGCGGGGGGCTGGGCATCGGGTGCCCTCGTGAGGCACCGCAAAGTCAGAAAATCTCGCCTGGATTGGTACGCCATCAAATTCGTGCGGGGGTGCGTGGCACCCAAAGAAGGCACGGAATTGACTTAGCCGGATTCGGCAGCGGGGGTTAGTACTAGCCTGCTAGGAGGCTGCGCTGATTCTAGGATTGTGTTTAATAGCAAGTCAATACTAACAATTTAACTTTTTAGATTTTAAAGTAATTAAAAAGAAGGGTTTTTGTGCCTGCTACGGGGTGTTTTCTGCCGATATCCCGCAAAATTGGGTGATGCAAATTTCTTCTTTTTGTCACAAACGCTGGGTGCGCTGGGCTCTTGTCAGTTTGGCGGGCTGGATGTTGTTGTGCGCTGTGGGCTGGCTGGCACTGCCTTGGGTGCTGGGCAGTGTGGGTGAAAAAATCGGCAGCGAGCGCTTAGGGCGTGCGGTGCAGATCGGCGCGGTTGATTTTCGACCTTGGAGCCTAGAACTGACGGTGCGCGATGTGCGCATTGCCGGAGCCAGTGCAGACAGCAAGCCGTTGTTTCAATTGCAACGCTTGTATCTGAATGTGCAGTGGGAGTCGCTGTGGCGTTTGGCTCCGGTGCTGGATGCGCTGGAACTGGATGCGCCCGTGCTGCATATCACCCAGCAGGCACCGGGCCGCTATGACATTGACGATATTGTGGCTCGCCTCGAAGCGGCCAAACCACCAGAGCCTGACCACAGCGCGCCAATGGCATTTGCCTTGCACAACGTGGTGCTGCGCGATGGTGCGGTGGCGTTGCAAGATGACACCGTGGGCCGCACGCACACGCTGCGGCAACTGCAATTGCAAATACCCTTTTTGAGCAATTTGCCCACCCAGCGCGAGATCAAGGTGCAGCCGCAATTGGCTTTTGAGCTCAACGGTAGCCCGTTTAGCTCCAGTGCGCAGGCTACGCCCTTTGCCACGCAGCGCCAAGCCGATATGGCGCTGCGCTGGTCGGGCTTAGATCTCAAACCCTATCTGGCGTATTTGCCAGCCAGTTTGCCGGTGCGTTTGCAGTCGGCATTGTTGGATGCTGATGTGCGCGTCCATTTTGAGCAGGCCGATACCAACACCCCCGTGCTGCGCCTGAGTGGCCGTTTAGGTGCCCGCCAATTGCAGTTGAGCGATGCGGCCCAAGCACCATTGTTGTCGGTAGAGGCCCTGACGCTGGAGTTGGGCGATGTGCGCCCACTAGAGCGCCGCGTGCAGTTGCAGTCGGTGCAGGTAGATGCGCCCCATGTGCATCTCCAGCGCCAGCGCGATGGGCGCTTGAACTGGGCCGCACTGTCCCAACCATCAGCAGCAACCGTACCAGCCGCCCCCCAGACCAGCACAGACGCTGCGTGGACGGTGGCGGTGGACAAGATCAATGTGCGCCAAGCGCAAGTGGACTGGCAAGATGAGAGCTTGGCCACTCCCGCGCATTTGCGTTTGCACGAGTTGGCGTTGCAGGCACAGGATATACGCTGGCCCTTGCTGGAGGCGGTGCCGTTTGCTGGGCACATGCAGTTGCTGGCCCCCGGCGATGCGCGTGCGCCAGCCCGGTTGGCGTTTGAGGGCCAAGCCACCGAGCGCAAGGCCAAGCTGGCGCTGTCGGTGCAGGCCCTGCCTTTGGGCTGGGCCAGACCGTATTTAGCGCAGCAATTGCTGCCGCCACTCGATGGCTTGCTGGAGGCCGATGTGGGTTTGGCTTGGGACGATCCAACGGCGGTAGCGCAGATTGCGCAATTGAGCATCAACGGCCTAGAACTGGCTTGCGCGCCCAAAACCCATTGCGTACCGGCAGCGGCCCCCGGATTGGCCCTGCGCAGCCAAAATACCTTGGCCGAACTCAAGCAATTGCGCATCGAAGGGGCGCAAATCCATCTGCCCAAGCGCTCAGTCACGGTACAAAGCATGGCCCTGACCCAGCCGCGCCTGCTGGTTGAGCGGGGTGAGGATGGCCGCTGGATGTTTGAGCGCTGGTTGCCGGTGGCTGGGCCACAGCCCATCACCAAGGCCAAGGAGGCCCCTAAGGAGGCTGCTGCGCCCCCGTGGTCGCTGCATTGGGCCAATTTGGCGCTGTATGGTGGCTCGGTGGCGTTTCGGGATGAGGCGGCGGCTTCTCCGGTAGCTTTGCTGGTGTCGGGGTTGCAAGTGCAACTGAAAAATTTTGCGCCGCTGGCAGCCAACGCACCGCCCGCTGCCTTGAGCCTCTCGGCCCGGATGGGCGCGGGGCGCACTGAGCCGGGGCGGCTGGACTACGAGGGCACGCTGGCCTTGGCTCCGCTGACAGCGCAGGGCAAGCTGCACGCACAGCAATTGCCGCTGCATGTGTTGGAGCCTTATGTGGCCCAAGATTTAAATGTGGATATTCGCCGTGCCGATGGCAGTTTTCAGGGGCAGGTGGCCTATGCCCAATTAGCCGCTGGCCCCCAACTCACGGTGCAAGGTGATGTCGCTTTGGACGATGTGCGCGTGCGGGCCTTGGCTGCCAGCCCAGAGGCAGCAGAAAAGAGCACCAAAGGACTGCCAACTTTGGAGCGGACACAAGAATTGCTCAACTGGAAATCGCTGGCAGTGCGCGGCGTGTCGCTGGCGATGGCACCGGGCAAGCCTTTGCAATTGGATGTGCGTGAGACGGCACTGATGGACTTTTTTGCCCGCGTTGTGCTGCAAGAAGATGGACGCCTGAACTTGCAAAACTGGCGCAAGACTCCAGCCACGGCCCCCACTTCCACGGTGACAACGCCCACTGGCAGCGTTCCAGTGGCTGTACCCGCCACGCCCGATCCGATCATCCGCATTGGCCCCATCACCTTGAGCGGGGGGCGTGTCGATTTTTCTGATTACTTTATCAAGCCCAACTACTCAGCGGATGTGAGTGCGTTGGC
>JAIESZ010000147.1 GCA_019745615.1 Burkholderiaceae bacterium | reverse complement strand
AGGGCGTAGTTTTCTTGGAGCAAGTCTTTTTCGCGGGCCAGCAACTGGGTATCTAGGCGCAGCGAGGCACTGACTCCTAGCACCAAGGTAGACACCACGGCCAGCAGCCCCAAGGCGAACAACAAGACATAGCCGTGCTGGCGCACACCAGAACGGTGCCGGGGGCGATAAGAAGTATGAGGCAAGGGTGGCATCAGCGCGCTCCATCCCGGTCTGCGCTATAGACCACTGGCGGCACATCAGCGTGTAAGCCTGACAGCGCCAGCCGCAGCAAAGCGGGTGGCGGCTGGGTGGGTTCCCAGCGTTTCACCCAACGCGGCTCTGGCTGGCCTTGCGCGTTCAGGCCCTGTAGCAAAAAGGAAAAAGCACAGACCTGCAACTGCGCGGCCAGCACCGTTTGCGCGCCCTCTTCGGTTTTGGTGGGCGGCGGCAAACGCGCTGCGGAGGCACCCACTGGCAGGGGTGGGGGCAAGGGCTGCACCTGATAGAGCAAAGACCAGCCGCGCCCGCTCGCAGAGGGCTCACAACGGTAACGCACCCGTGCCAGCGGCAGCGGCAGCACGGCACCCTTGGGTAACTGCAAGGGATGCACGGTGTCAAACTCCAGCACCGCACCGTCTGAGGCCACGCGCAGGCCACGCCCAGCCCACTCGTGGCGCAAAATGCGTTCCACAGCGCGTACGCTGTCACGGGCTTGGGTGCGGCTGTGGTTGCGGGCATAAAAATCTGACGACATCGACAGCGCCACTGTGCCCACCATCGCTACCAGCGACGACAAGGCCAGCGCCACAATCAGCTCCAGCAAGGTAAAACCCTGCTGCCGTGGCCCAAGATGCTGCAATCGCTTCATGGCTTTATTGGAGCAGGTGGCGCTGGAGTGGCTGGGCTGGCCGCCGCTGGGGCAGCACTATCCAAGCGATAGGTACTAAGCCGGTACGACTGTGGTGCCCCTTTCGGCCCCCAAAACACCTCAATTTCCACCTCTTGCAATTTTTGCGTAAAGCCAGTGAGCCGGGCCATCTGGCGGGGCTCTAACAGGGGCACCGGGCGTATTTGGATACGGTAGCCCAAGTCGATGCCCGCAAAGCGTTCTTCACCGGCATCGGTAGCCAGCACATAGTCGGGGTGTTTGAGCACTTCATCGAGCTTGGCGCGGGCCAAGGCCATCGCGGCGGCGTGGGCGCTGGCTTTGCCATCGAGCTGCGTGCTGCCAGAAATAGCGGTGAAGGCAATAGCCAGCCCCACACTGAGCAGCACCATCGCTACCAGCACCTCCAGCAGGGTAAATCCGTGCTGGGGGCGATGGCGGGGTTTAGGGGGCGGCTGCCACCCAGTCTTGTCGTTCGATACGGCCACTGATTTTTGCCAAATGAAAAATTTGCTGCATTCCCGTAGGGGTGCGGATCAAAAAACGGGCCTCAGACAGGCTGCCATCGGGATAGAACACCAGCGCTAGGCTAGAAGCCGCCACCTCAGAGGAGACCGAGGAGGCGGGACGAAACTGGTAACGCGGTGGCAATTGGAGCACCGGGCGCTGCTCTTTGGCCGCTACTTGCTGGACGATCGTGCCGCGTTGAAAATCCACCAACGCCTGCACGGTGGCACCACCCAACACCGCTTTGTTGCGCAAGCGCTTGAGCTCTAGTTGCGTCCGGTCAATCCAGTGCCGTTCGTTGGCCCGCAAAGCCATCTGATCGACTGACACAATCGCCAGCCCGGTACCAATGCCAATCAACACCAGCACCAGCAGCAGTTCCAGCAGCGTAAAGCCTAGGGATGAATGCTTGGCCGGTGCGTGGTGTGCCAAGCGGCTCATTCCCAGCTATGGATGTCGGTATTGTCGCCACTGCCCCCTTCTTTGCCATCAGCGCCCAGCGAGGACAGCTCGTAGTCGGCTTTTTCGCCCGGCGCTTTATAGACATAGGAGTTGCCCCAAGGGTCTTTGTCCACGCGCTTTTTCAGGTAGGGGCCACGCCACTTCAGGGCTTCAGCAGCATCGGCAGGCTTATCAGACAGGGCGCGGATGCCTTGTTCAGTGCTGGGATACTGTGACATATCCAGCCTGTAGGTATCGAGCGCCGCACCCACCATCTCGATTTGGGTGCGCGCTGCCTTGATTTTGGACGAATCGAGCTGCCCAAACAGCCGTGGCCCCACCAGCGAGGCCAGCAGACCCAAAATGACCATCACGATCAGTAGCTCGATCAGCGTAAAGCCGCGCGAGCGACGCCGAGAGTAAGACAATTTTTTGTTTTGAAATAGCATGTGTACCAAAGCCCGCTCACATAGGCATGTCATTGATCGAAAAAATAGCCGTTAGCATCGACACCACAATGCCGCCAATCAGGCCGCCCATCAGCAAAATCATCATGGGCTCAAACAAGGCCACCAGATTGCGCGTGGCTTTTTGGATGTCCTTTTCGTACTGGTCGGCTACTTTAATCAGCATGGTGTCTAAGGCCCCCGATTCTTCACCCACGGTGGCCAATTGCCCCAGCAGTTTGGGAAAGAACGGATCAGCGCGCACCGGCGCTGACACGCCCCGCCCTTCTTGCACCGCACGCACCAACCGATCCAGCGCTTTGCGCAGCGGGATATGGTCGGTCAACTCGCGCACGATACGCATGCCGGTCAGTATCGGAACCCCACTGGACAGCAGAGTTCCCCAAGTGCGGCAAACATGGGCCAATTGCACCTTGAGTAGCAACGGCCCCAACACCGGTAGGCGCAGCAGTGCCAGTTGCCAGCGCTCGCGCCACAGCTCGTCGCGCAGAGCCATCGTAAAGCCCACTACCGCCAGCACCAGCCCAATGACAAAGAAAATGCCATAGGTTTTGAGAAACTCGCCAATGCCAATCAATACTGCTGCGGGCAGGGGCAGGGCTTGGTTCATGTCAGAAAAAATCTGGCCAAACTTGGGCAGCACAAACACCGTCAGACCCAGCAAGGCGCTCATGCCAAACACAAACAGCAAGATCGGGTAGATGGACGACGTGACCAAAAACGAGCGAAACTCCATGCTGCGGGTATAAAACTCGACCAAACGGCGCATCACCACCGGCAGCACGCCGCCTTCTTCACCGGCACGCACCATGTTGATATACAACCGTGGAAATACCTTGGGGTGCAGCATGAAGGCGTCGGCCAAGGTGTTGCCCTTTTCTACCTCTAGCACCACCTGCTGCATCACGGCACGAAAATGGGCCTGCTCTAGGCTGCCCGTGCTGATGTGCAGCGCCCGGTCTAGCGGCAAGCCCGCATCGAGCAAAGTGAGCAATTGTTCCGTCATGGCCAGCACATGCTTGATGCTCACCCGCTCTTGGCCCCAACGCCCGGCGGTGGAGCCGGTGCCGGACGATGGCGTGGCTACTGGGCGCTCTGGTGCGGGGACGGGCTGTGCTGCCCCGGCAGGCCGGGCGCGCACTGGCACGGCTGCCGCAGCAGACGGCACATCCCTGTCAGCAGCGCTGGGGCTTGGGCGTGGCCGCACTACTGAATCTCCTGCCGCGTCACGCGGGCCAGTTCTTCTAGCGTGGTGATACCCGCCAGCACCTTGCGAATGCCATCGGCGCGCATGGTACGCACGCCCTGCTCTTGCGCTTTTTTGCGCACGCCTTCAGCGGAGAGCTTTTTGATGATCGCCTCTTTGATCGCCGTGCTCATGGGCAACAACTCGTAAATGCCGGTACGCCCGGTGTAACCCGATTGCCCGCAATGGCTGCAACCCCAGCCATGAAACAGTTGTGGCACCTGATCGGCAGAGACCCCTTCTTCGGCCAGAAACAACAAATCGGCCTCAGTGGGAGCGGTGGCTTCTTTGCAGTGTGGGCAAATCATGCGCACCAAGCGTTGCGCCACGATCAACACGACGGAAGAAGCAATCAGGTAGCTCTCTACCCCCATGTCCATCAGGCGGTGGGCTGCACCAAAAGAATCATTGGTGTGTAGGGTCGAGAACACCAAGTGCCCAGTGAGCGCCGACTGGATGGAGATTTCAGCCGTTTCTTGGTCGCGGATTTCGCCCACCATGATGATGTCTGGGTCTTGGCGCACGATAGAGCGCAGGGCACTGGCAAAGGTCAGGCCAATTTGCGCTTTGACCTGAATTTGGTTGATACCATCAATTTGGTACTCCACTGGGTCTTCTACGGTGATGATCTTGTTTTCTGGCACGTTCACGCAGCCCAGCGCCGCATACAAAGTGCTGGTCTTGCCGCTGCCAGTGGGGCCAGTGACCAAAATCATGCCGTGCGGCTGTGCAATGGCCTGCTCCAAGGCTTGCAGGGTTTCATCGTCCAGCCCCAAAGACTCTAGCCCCATCAGGCCCGGCCCTTGGTCTAGCAAGCGGATCACCATGCTCTCACCATACACCGTGGGCACGGTAGAGACACGCATATCCACTTGCCGCCCAGCCACTTCCATTTTCATGCGGCCATCTTGGGGCAGGCGACGCTCGGCAATGTTCATTTTGGCGCGCAGCTTCAGGTGCGAGATGGCCGGGGTGTACATGCGCCGAGGCGGTGGTTCGGACTCGCACAACACGCCATCGACGCGGTAGCGCACCCGAAACTGCTGCTGGGAGATTTCAAGGTGCAAATCAGAAGCCCGGCGCTCTACCGCCCGTAGCAGCAGAGCTTGCACCAAGCGCACCACGGGCGCATCTTCGGCCAGCGCCTTGAGGGTTTCTAGATCGTCGTCGGGGCTATCGCCGCTGCTGTCTACCTCGGCTTGGGTAAAGGCATGGGCGTCTGAGCTTTCTGGGTTATAGACTTGGGCCAACTGGGTAGCAATCCAAGCCTTGGGGGCCAAAGAGAGCACTACCGGGGCGGTAAAAAACTGCTTGAGCGCATCGAGCGCCGCCATGCGTACAGGCACAGCGCTGGCCACTTGCACCGCCGCTGCATCCACTGACAGCGGCAATAAACCGTTGGCGCGCAAAAAATCGGGCGACAGTCCGGCCACAGGCAGTATCGGCACAGATTGGAGTGCGGCAGTATCGAGCACTGGAGCGCGCAGATTGCGGGCAAACTCGGCCAGAAGGGGGGCCTCCGCAGCGTCCGTTGCGGTGCCGGGGGGATGGCTGCTCATATTCAAGGAAGTGGGGATGTTCTGCCAGAGGCTGCCTTGCCACGGCCCTAGGGGTGCCGGGGCGGCCAAATAAAGGGGCTGAGACCACCACCGCTAGGCGCTGCGATGGCTGGTCAGCCTGCTATTCTACCGATTCAGCTTTGGCAAGCCCCAGCAGGCCATCCACTCCATAGAGCACGGCCATACGCCCCAGCGCAGCAGGCAAACCCTGCACCTGCAAAGACCGGCCTTGCCCCAGCACGGTGCGGCGGCATTCGAGCAGCACCGCCAAGGCAGACGTGTCAAACTGGCGCAGCGCCGAGGCATCGAGCAGCAGTACGGCATCGGTCTGCGCAGCCAAGGCTTGCTGCAAACGCACCAAAGTGGCCGCAGCTTGCGGGTGGGTTAACTCCGCTGGCAGGGCCAAGGCCGGAGCCACGGGGGCGTTAACGCTTGGCGGCATTGCTCAGGTTGCGCGCGGCCAGCGATTCAATCAAACCATCGACACCCTTGGCGTTGATCTCTTGGCCAAACTGGGTGCGGTAAGTATCGACCAACCAGACGCCCAGCACATTGAGGTTGTAGATTTTCCAGCCTGCACCCGCGCCGGGGGTTTTTTCGAGCCGGTAGTCCAACTGCACTGGGTCACCCCGGCCCCGCACCTCGGTGCGTACCAACACATCTTTATCTTCCGGTGCAGCGCGCAGCGGTTTGACGGTGATAGTTTGGTCGTTGACTTGCGTGAGCGCACCAGCATAGGTACGCACCAGCAGGGTTTTAAATTCTTCTTGCAAGCGTTGTTGTTGTGGCACGCTGGCTTGACGCCAGCCGGGGCCGACGGCGGCCGCCGTCATGCGGCGAAAGTTGACATTGGGCATGATGGTTTTGTCCACCAGCGTGATGATTTTGTCGATCTCACCGGCCTTGATGCTTTTGTCGGCGCGCAAGGCATCGAGCATCTCGGTAGAGAGGCGGCGGATCAAGGCGTCCGGGGCTTCATCATCAGCGGCATGGGCGGCAGTCAGGCCTGCGCCCATGATCCATACGGCCAGTGTGGTGGCGGCCCAGCGGCCTAAAAAACGTCGTTGCATAAAATTCCTTTGAAATATCGGGGCGCGTACCGGGCTTATTGTTCAGGCTCTGGGGGCAAGCTACCGTCGGAGCCGCCCTCTGCTGCGGTGCTAGCACTGGGGCCTGCACCTGCACGCTGACTGCGTACCAGCAAAAACACATCGCGGGTAAAGCTGTATTTGTCGAGGGCAGCGCCGTCGAGTACCTCGCCAGCGCGCAAGAAATTGGCACGGGTATCGACCAAGCGCAGCGCGTATAGGCTGTTGCGCGTAGCGATGTCGTCGACGCCACTGAGCAGATTGCCTTGGCTATCGACCGGCAGGGCCAGCGTATCACGCACCGTCGATGGCCCCAGCAGCGGCAACACCACATAGGGGCCAGATGGCACCCCCCAGTGGCCCAAGGTAAGGCCAAAATCTTGTTTGTGCCGCTCCAGCCGCATCTCACTGGCAATATCAAGCACCCCCCCCAAGCCCAGCACCGTGTTGATGCTAAAGCGGAAAAAGCTGCTCATGGCCGCCTCACCACGCAGTTGCAGGGTGTTGTTGACGAACGACCACGCATCGCCCAAATTAGCAAAAAAGTTGCTGACGCCGGTACGTGCCAGCGCGGGCACCGCCTGTTGGTAGCCGGTGGCCACGGGCTTGAGCACCGCCTCATCTACCGCCTCATTAAAGCGGCTCATGCTGCGGTTGTAAGGCTCGAACGGGTCTTGTGGATGGGCTTGTGGGCCTGTGGCGCAACCGGCCAGCATCCAACTAGAGACGACCAAAACGGCAATAAGGCGACGGGCCATCACAGGCTGGAAAGAAAGACTCATTATTTTTTACCGTCTGTAGGGGCAGGCTCAGATTCTGCGGCTTTGTTGAACAGCACTTGGCCGATCAGGTTTTCTAACACGATAGCCGATTGGGTAGCTGTGACCACATCGCCATTGACCAAAGTAGCCTCATCGGCACCTGCCTCGATACCGATATATTGCTCCCCCAACAACCCGCTGGTCAAAATTTTGAGCGAGCTGTCTTTGGGGAAAGCGTAGCGTTTTTCCAATGTCAGTGTGATCTGGGCCTGAAAGGTTTTGTCGTTAAACGTGACGGATTCAACCCGGCCCACCACCACCCCGGCACTGCGCACTGCGGCCTTGGGCTTGAGGCCACCAATGTTGTCAAAACGCGCCGTAACGCGGTAGCTGGACTCAAAATTGAGCGTGAGTAAATTGGCCGATTGCAAGGCCAAAAATACCAGCCCTAGCGCTCCCAGCATGACAAAAAGGCCGACCCAAACATCGTTCTTGGATTGCTGCATTATGATTTTTCTCTCTTGTACCGCCCGCCGTGGCGAGCGTCAAATACTGAACATGGCTGCTGTGAGCACAAAATCGAGCGCCAGCACGGCCAACGAAGCCATTACCACCGTGCGCGTGGTGGCCAGCGAGACGCCCTCAGGCGTGGGCTTGGCGGTATAACCTTGGAGCAGGGCCACAAAGGTGACAGTAAAGCCAAAGGCCACACTTTTAATCACACTGTTGCCCAGATCGCTGAACACATCGACACCGCCTTGCATTTGGCTCCAGAAGGCACCAGCATCTAGACCGAGCATAGGCACGGCCACCGCCCAACCGCCCATCACGCCAACGGCATTGAACACCAGTGACAGCACCGGCATAGCAATCACACCGCCCCAAAAACGCGGGGCCAAAATGCGCTGCACTGGATCAACCGCCATCATCTCCATAGCACTGAGTTGCTCTCCGGCACGCATCAGGCCAATTTCAGCGGTGAGCGAGGTGCCAGCGCGCCCGGCAAACAGCAGTGCGGTAATCACAGGCCCCAGTTCACGCAATAGGCTCAGAGCCACCAACTGGCCCAGTGCCTCGGTAGAGCCAAAGTCTTGCAAGGTGTAGTAGCCCTGCAAGGCCATGACAAAGCCCACAAACAGGCCAGACACCGCAATGATGGCCAGCGAATAATTACCCAAAAAATGCACTTGGTCGCGCACCAGCCCAGGGCGGGCAAAAGTGGCAGGCAACAATTGCAACAAGCGCCCGAACAGCCGGGCACCTTGGCCAATCGCGGCCAGCTCGCGGCGCACAGCCAAGCCGACAGTGGCGGGGTGATACCAGCTCATGGGTGGCCTCCGCCTGTACTGATAGGGCCAAAATCTTGCTCCACCTCTGGCCCCGGATAATGGAACGGCACGGGCCCCGTGGGCAAAGCATGGACAAACTGGTGTACCAGCGCATCGGTGCTCTGGCGCACTTCGTCCGGGGAGCCTTGGGCAGCAATGGTGCCCGGCCCCAAAATAATAACGTGGTCAGCGATTTGGAAGGTGATGTCTACATCGTGCGAGACGATGATGGTAGTCAGCCCCATCGCATCGTTGAGCTGGCGAATCAACTGCGCTGCCGTGCCCAAAGAAATCGGGTCGAGACCAGCAAAAGGCTCGTCGTACATCACCAGTTCGGGGTCAAGCGCAATGGAGCGCGCCAAGGCTACCCGCCGCGCCATACCGCCAGAAATTTGTGCTGGCATCAAATCACGAGCGCCGCGCAAGCCCACGGCATGGAGCTTCATGAGCACAATGTCGCGGATCAGCAGCTCGGACAAATTAGTGTGCTCGCGCAACGGAAAAGCCACGTTGTCAAACACCGTCATGTCGGTAAACAATGCGCCAAACTGGAACAGCATACCCATGCGCCGACGCGCAGCATACAAAGCCGCTGTGTCCATACCGCCCACGTCTTGGCCGTCAAACAGCACCTGCCCTTGCTGGGCTTTTTGCTGGCCGCCAATGAGGCGCAGCACCGTGGTTTTGCCACCGCCTGAGGCTCCCATAATGGCAGTGACCTTGCCGCGTGGCACAGCCAACGACAAGCCGCGCAAAATAGGCCGCTCGCCATAGCTGAAATGGACGTCGCGCAACTCGACAAAGGGGGCAACAGAAGAAGGTGGAGAAGATGAAAGCATGGAAAGGCAGCACGCAACCCGCCATGATAGGC
>JAIESZ010000368.1 GCA_019745615.1 Burkholderiaceae bacterium | reverse complement strand
GTTTTTTCTACCGGCTGCAATTCAAAGTAGGGCGGAATCACTGGCAGATGGGCAAAGCTCCACTTGCCGCGTTTCACGTCAAACTCTTCTGGGGCCTTGATTTCTAACAAATGGCCTACGGCGCTGGTCACCACGTAGCGCTCATTCTCAAAATGGTCGTCGTGCTTATCAAACTTGCCCACCACCGGGGTGAGGGCGCGCACAATGTCTTGGGCTACCGAAGGCTTCTCGGCAATGACCAGGGTCTTGCTCATGGGCGATTTCTCTCTATCGGAAAATTTTTGCACCCGGCCTAGCGGGCCGGGCGCTTCTACAATCTGGGTTCTTCGCGCGTACACGCGCACGCGCATGTGTGCCCATTAAACTTAACAGAGTTTTGCTATGCCCCGCACCGCGCCTTCCATCAGCCCTTTTGGGGGCCGCCGCATCCAAACCCGCCGCTCAGGGGTTCATGGTAAGGGCGTCTTTGCCCTGCAAGACATTGCCGAGGGTGAAGTGATTATCGAATACACCGGCCAAGTCATCACGTGGGAGGAGGCACAAAACCGCCACCCGCACGACCCGCTGCAACCCAACCACACCTTTTACTTCCATGTCGATGAAGACCGCGTGATTGATGCCTTCTTTGGCGGCAACTCCTCGCGCTGGATCAACCACAGTTGCAATCCCAACTGCTACGCCGATGAGCGCGGGGGGCGCATCTTTATCACCGCCCTGCGCAACATTGCCGCCGGTGAAGAACTGAACTACGACTACGGCCTGATGCTCGAAGAGCGCTACACCGCCAAACTCAAGGCCCAATACCCTTGCTGGTGCGGCACCAGCGCCTGCCGGGGCACCTTGCTCGCCCCCAAGCGCGGCTGGTCACCACCCATGCCCGGCAGCAGCCCCAAGGGTGGCGCATGAGCGCCCCGCTGCGCTGGCCCGCTGAGGCCCTGTGGGAGGCCATCGCCCCACAATGGCCGGGCTTTACCGTAGAAGTGCTGCCACGCGTTGACTCCAGCAACACCGAGCTGATGCGCCGCGCCCGCAGCGGCCAGTACGACCCGATTTTGCTGGTGGCTGAAGAGCAAACCGCAGGCCGGGGGCGGCTGGGCCGCCAATGGCAAGGCCAGCCAGGCGATACCTTGATGTTCTCGCTGGGCCTGCCGCTGGCACCGCAAGACTGGTCGGGCTTATCACTGGCGGTAGGCGTCAGCGTGGCCGAGAGCCTGCAACCCGTGCTGCCCCCTGCGGGCAGCGGCCAACCCCGCCTGAGCCTGAAATGGCCCAACGACCTGTGGCTGTGCAATAGCCACGGCGAGCGCAAGCTCGGCGGCATTTTGGTTGAGACCGCCAGCTTTGTCGCCCCACAAACCCAAGGGATGCCCCTGCACACCAGCCCGGCCACGCGCTATGTGGTGATTGGTATTGGGCTCAATCTGCGCCCACCAGACCACAGCGGGCTGTCTTTGCCTGCTGCGGGCCTGCAAGAGATAGACGCCCACGTCGACGCCCCTGCGGCCCTGCTGCGGGTGGTGCCCCCCCTGCTGGCCATGCTGCAAGCCTTTGAGCACTATGGCTTTGGCCCAGTGCAAGCGCGCTTTGATCTGCGTGACGCCCTGCAAAACCGCAGCGTCGTGCTCAGTGATGGCCAAACCGGCACCGCGCATGGCGTGGGCGAAGACGGCGCGCTGCGCGTCATGACAGCGCAAGGGATGCAGTGCATCACCAGCGCTGAAATCAGCGTGCGCCCGGCCAATGCCGCCGCCACCCTGCCCGCCTAACCCGTTGTTGCCATGTTACGTTTTACCGTTTTGATGTTGGCACTGGCCAACGCAGGCTACTACGCTTGGTCGCATGGGCTGCTGCCCTTGGGCCAGAGCACCAGCAGTGCCGAGGCCGAACCCCAGCGCCTAGCGCAGCAACTGCACCCCGACGCCCTGCGCATCGTGCCCAAGGCTGGCTCAGGTACGCCCCCCGCACCCGAAGAAGCTCCCAGCACCAGCACTGCCGCCAAATCTGCGCCAGAGGCCACCGCGCCCCCGGCTGCATCTCTCGCACCAACCGCCGCCGCCCCAACTGCCGTACCAATACCTACACCGGCACTAGCTGCCACCACCGCTGCTGCGTCAGCCCTGGCTATCGCCGCTGCCCAGCCAGAGAGCAAACCCGAAGCCAAAACGCCCGCCAAAGCCGAGCCCAGCACCATCTGCTTGCAAGCTGGTGCCTTTAATACGGCACAGGCCGATGTACTGCGCAAAGCCTTGGGCAGCAGCCTGCCCGCAGACAGTTGGAGCTTGAGCAACGCCACCCTGCCGGGGCGCTGGATGGTCTATATGGGCCGCTTTCCTGACCTCAATACGTTGGACAGAAAACGTAAAGAGTTGCAAGCCCGCGATGTGCCTTACGACCGACCAAGGATTGCTGCACTGGAGCCGGGCTTATCGCTGGGGCGCTACTCCACCGAAGAAGCCGCCGAGCGCGCGCTGGCCCAGTTGGGCACCAAAGGCGTGCGCAGCGCCCGTGTGGTGCCAGAACGCGCCGAAACTCCGGCCTTTGTGCTGCGCCTGCCTGCCGTTGCGCCAGACGCCCGTCAGCGCATCAGCAGCACCCTGCGCCCGGCATTGGCAGGCAAAACTTTGCACCCCTGCTAGCGCCGCTTTCTCAGACGCCCCCCGAAGCCTTGAGAGAGGCCAAGGTGCTTTGCTGACTTTTAAGCGTATTGACGCGCTGGTTGAGCGTGGAAAGCGACAGCCCCACATTGCCGTCTGTGGCTAGTTCTTTGGAGGCCGTTTTGTCCACTTGCTTGCCCAGTTTGACCAGCGTGGCGCGAACACCCGTGGCATCGGTTTTTTGGGCGGCATCGAACTTTTTGGTGTCTAAAGACAACGTGCCATCGGTACCGACGCTAAAGCCGATTTTTTTGAGCGCCTCTAGCGTGGGCCGGTCTGCGCTGATGGCGCTTTGCAAACCTTTGCTGGTGCGGTTGGCACTGGACGTGAGCGCCATGTCACCGGAAGCCGACGCCGTGGTTTTGGCGGTGGTCAGGGCACTGTTGAACGCGGTAACGAAGCTAGAGGCTGCGGCTTTTTCTGCGGCACTGGTCGCGGTGGCAGACAGCCCGCCCAGCGCGTGGGCTGCCAATTGCGCTCCAGATACCGATGATTTGAGTTTGCCCAAAGACGAGAGCTGCACGCTGGTGGCATCGACTTGCGCTTGAATGCGTTTTTCGGCTTTTTCCAGCCCCGCAGTAGCCGCTGCACTCACCTTGTCCGCCGCCGGGGAGGTGGTTTTTGCACCCACCCCCGTGTACTTGGTGGATGCGCTGGCGATGACGAAATCGTTGATATTCATGATACGTCGCTCCTACAAAGGGCCAGTCTATACCCAGTGCACAGATTTATCTAGCCAAACCTTTTTCACATTGAAGGAGTCTTTGGCAGACTGGTGTGTCCTAAGATGGGGTTAGGCCGCATTCGTGTCCAGCCAGTAGCAAGGCGCGGACTCGCTCATATTCTTGGATTCGAGCAAAATCTTTTTCAGTCGGATGGGCGATTCGGCTGACATCCATGTTTTCGGCGTTATCAGCGAGTTTGACGGTGCGCGCCACCCGATTTTCTGCGGCCCGTGCGGCGGCCTCCATGCGGCTCTCGCCGGGCCGCTTGGTGAGCGCCTCCACGGCGGCCACCACGGTTGGAGAGAACCCTTCTTCGGCCAGTTGCTCCAGCGTGACGCTCGTGTCCTCCACCACATCGTGCAGTATGGCGGCGATGCGTTCTTCTGCTGTACTGACGCGCAACATCACGCGCAGCGGATGGAGGATGTAGGGTTGACCAGCCTTGTCCACCTGCCCGGCGTGGGCTTGAGCGGCTAGGGAGATGGCGCGTTCGAGTGTGGACATACCGACCCTTTTATTTCGCTTGGATTGATGTGGATACAATAAATTTATGCGCCTCACCTATGGCCCAGCCAAAAGTACGCGCAACGAGCAAGAACAAGGGATGCCCTTTGCACTTGCTGCTGACTTCGATTGGAGTGCAGCGCTGATCGTTGAAGATCTGCACCAAGACTACAACGAAAGACGCTTCCAATACCTCGGATTCATTGATGCCACGCACACCCAACCCTGAGCGTACCGATGATGATGCGCCAGAAGCTACCGCTGAATGGTTTGCCAAGGCACGCCCGGCTAGCGAGGTGCTTGCAGACTTGCTGGGCAACGATGCCGCACGAGAGATGCTCAAGCCCAAACGAGGGCGGCCAGCATTGGCGCAGCCCAAAGAACACATCAATATCCGTTTAGATGCTGATGTGGTTAGTGCGTTTAAGGGCAGCGGTGCCGGTTGGCAAACACGCCTCAACAATGCTTTGCGCGAGTGGCTTAAAGCCCACCCAGAAATGCAAGAGGGCTAACCAGATTGGGTAGGCGGGAAATGAAAACTGCCTGTTTGAGCGCAGGGTTAGCAGCCACATCCACACAAAAAATAATTCGCCTCTGGCCCCTCTATTACTTTATTAACCCAAAGGCAGCAGCATAACCAAAAAAAACCAACCTATACCAGTACCAAGACGAAATAAAATAATTCAGAATGACACGCTAAAGCAAAACTTACTTTTGAAATATTGGCATTAATAACGAATAAATTTTAACAGCCGTAGAATAAACACCATCATGGGCAAATTGGTTAGCCCTATGCAGTTTTTAAAAGCTCGTCGATTGCTGTAGTACGCCATCTATTCTCGCGAAAGAGTGTTCGCAACTCAAAAAATGAAGTATAATGAAAATGTCGCCTGACAGGCAGGAATTCAGTACAGGTGAGGTTGGTACGAAAAGTGCGCAATCTTCAATTTTCAATCCTTGAAGGGAATTCATGTTTAAGTTGATCGAAATTACTAATTACAAGTCAATTCAAAAGATAAAGATCCCACTTGGAAGGGTTAATATCTTCGTCGGGGAGAATGGTGCGGGAAAGAGTAATATTTTAGAAGCAATTGCATTGGCGGGGGCAGCAAACGCAGGCAAGCTTGATAATGAGTTTCTTGCTTCTCGTGGTATTAGGGTAACTCAACCTCAGCTGATGCGTCCGGCATTCTCCGGTTTTCTTGACTCTGATCCAATAAAAATTACGGTATCTGATGAGGCTCATCTTCCAAAAAATTACGAATTAAATAATGATAATGCCCCCTATACTCAATGGCGATGCACAGTCAAAGATCAAGAAGAGGTGACGTTAGATTTAGATGATTTGCTAAAAATATTTCTTGATTTAAGAGAGGCGGCTAGTACCGCAAAAGAAAATAACAAAGCAATTGAGAATTTAGATGAAAAAATTAAAGCTGCGAGTTCGATTTTTGAGAAAATTGTTTCTGGTTCTGCGTCCGCTGCTGCCCAAAAAAATCGCTCGGATAATTTAGATCTTCTTTCAGTTAAAAAGATAAAAGATGAAAAAATTTCTATTCCTCTCCAAATCAAACAATCGGAGCGAAATTTTTTTACAAAGTATCGTTGGACGGATGATTTTTCTAGAGAGGATAGCTATAAAGCGCTAAATAATTTTGTTATTTATTCACCCGAGAACTCTGCGCTTCGAATGTTTGAGAAGGAAGGGCAGATTGAGCCGCTCGGCATTAATGGAGAGGGATTATTAAAGTTATTGTCGGTACTCTCGGAGTCAAATGAAAAAGGGACTCTCAACGAAGTAAAAAATTCATTAAAGCTGCTGAACTGGTTTAAAAATTTTGAAATTGTTGCAGAGCAAGGAGGAATCCCACGTCGGATGGAAATTGAGGATCGTTATTTGGCGGAGAAGAAAAAATACTTCGATCAAAAAAGTGCGAATGAAGGTTTTTTGTTCTTAGTATTTTATTTTTGTCTGTTTGCCAGTAGATTGACACCAAAATTTTTTGCTGTAGATAATGTAGATGTCTCTTTAAATCCCAAGCTTTGCCAAAGACTCATTGAGGAATTAGTGAAGCTTGCAAAGAAGAATGATAAGCAGGTTTTATTAACCACACATAATCCCGCTATACTCGACGGTCTTAATTTGGAGGATGGAGATCAGCGCCTTTTTGTGGTTTCGCGAGGAACCCAGGGGGAAACGAAGATAAAGCGTATTGAGAAGCCTAAGACTATCGAAGGCGCTCCTCCCGTAAGATTGTCGGAAGCGTTTTTGAGGGGCGCGTTGGGTGGTTTGCCTAAGGGGTTTTGAATATGGTGAGTTTTGCGTTAGTTGCGGAAGGAATTACCGATCAAATTATTCTTGAAGAAATAATTCAAAAAGTTTACAAGAATCAAATCGATGAAGAAATTGAGGTAAATTATCTTCAGCCGACTCGGGACGCTACTGATCTAGCACGGCAAGGTAACTTCGGCGGGTGGGAAAGGATTTTTGAGTATTGTTCCTCTGTCGAGCACTTAGGTACTGCCCTTGCCACGAATGATTATTTCGTTGTTCAGATAGATACTGATTGTGCGGAGCATAAAAATTTTGGTGTTGAATTAACAGAGGAGGGACGCAATAAAAAGGTCGAAGACCTTGTCGAAGATGTGAAGGCACTAATTATCGGAAAAATCCTTCCCCAAATTTACGAGGCGCATCGAGAAAAATTCATCTTTGCCATCGCTGTTCACTCCATCGAATGCTGGTTAATTCCATTTTATTCGTTGAATAAAAAAGATGGGGCAAAGTCAAGTTCGTGTGAAAGGCATCTGCGCCATCTTCTGAAGCTAAAGGATATAAAATACAAGAAGGAGCCCGATATATATAATGATCTTGCTAAAAAAATAAGACTATGCAAAGATATTGATAAATATAAAGGGTGCAATGAAAGTTTGGATATATTTGTTGAAAGTTTACGTTTGATCAGCGATGTGGTTGAATAAAGTGGATCGTTACAAACGGTTGCGCTAACGTCAAATGTTGTTTTTCAGTTTTGGCTAACTATGATGAGACGAAAACCCCACACTGGCGATCAGTCGCATAACACGAAACCATCCTACCCCACCCATAAGAAAAATCCAATAGCCACCGTTTAGACAAACCTCAAATTGAGCGGCACCCAGTCTCACCCTACACGCCCAACACCGATGCCCCACACCAGCCCAAACGATTGGGGCCTGTGCGCGTTTATCGGCTCAGAAAGCATTACAGCACCCGTGCAGCGCAAGCATCTGTGGATAGGCTGCATCGTTTCATTTTGTTTCATAAAAAACGGTATTCACAAGAAACGGGAGCATTCTGAAGCCGCTTGGCCGTTGGCATCCCTCCGTGTGGATGGATGAAGAACAGGGGCTTGCAGCCACCCGCTCCTAGCCGTTAGACTCACGCCGTCCCGCAAAAAAAGCGGGGCACGGGTTTGGAAGCCCGGTTTTACCAAGGCGCAGTAAGCCGCGCCCGCTATGGGCAGCGGCTTTTTTGATGGTTGTCATGCTGCGCGCACGGACACGCTTTACGGCGGGCCGTGCAGGGGCACCTGTAAAGGTGCGCCGGTACCTTGGGCCGGTCTTCCAACCCTGCACGGCCTGCCACCCTCGTTTGGAAGCGAGGTTGTCAGGCTCCTCCAATCGTCCCCAAGGAGCCGATCATGGCTGACACCTTTCACACCACAGCGGCCCAGCCGCCGGGCATTGCTCCGCCCCCCATCACGACACAGGTCTTGCAACAGACTTTGCACGCATTGCACACCTTGCTGGCCGAACCACCGCACAGCCGCGCCAGTTCTTGGAGCCAACAGCGCCAGCGCGCCCTGCTGTGGCGCAACCGCCAGCCTTTGCAACTGCTGGCCGGTTTCCGTGCCGATGGCAGTGCGGATTTGCTGTTTGCTGCCATGCGCTTAACCGCGTCCTAAGCGCCCCCCGCGTCTTTCCTCCCCGGTGGCTCGCCACTGCCTGACCGCCACGCAGCGGCCAGCGGGTGCGCCTGTGCGTCTGTGTTTTTCTCTGTTGCGAGAGGTCTTGCCATGACCGAAGTGTTTTCTATCGCCCGCGCCAGCCTGCGCATGGGCCGCGCTGCTTGGCATATTGCTTTGCCCAGTGGGGCCAAGTTGGTGCTGTTGTGCATCATTAGCCATTACAACGATGCGCGGGGTTGTGCCTTTCCGTCGCTGGCGCGTTTGGCGCGGCTGTGTGGGCTGCACAAGCGCACGGTGCAAACGCACATCGCACTGCTGGTGCAAAAAAGCGTGCTGCAAGTGGCTAAAGCCCCCGGCCTTTGCACCCATGTGTACCGCATCAACGAGGCCGCTTTGGCCCCGCCACCCAGCGCCGCAGAGGGTGCCAGCGGTGCAGAAAATCTACCCGCCGAGGTGGCTTCTTTTGCAGCGGGGGGTGGCGATTTTTCCGGCCCCTATGCAGAAATCACCACCCAGAACGGAAGCAACGAAACCCAACAGAAAAAGACAACGGAGCCACCAGCCCCGGCCAAGCTTTGCCCAGCGCCACCGCCAGCCAAGGCAGAACCATCTTCGTCGTCGTCCTCTTTATTTTTGCAATCTTTGCCCAGCCCAGAGGATCAGGCTGCTTTGCAGGCTTGGCAACAGGTGCGCCGGGCCAAAGGCCGCCCCGCCTTGCCCAATGCGCTGCAATGCCAACAATTGCTCCACCATGCGGCCACCGTGGGGCAGTCTTTGGGCTGGGTGGTGCAGGTGATGGCCCTGAACGATTGGGCTTCGTTTGATCCAGCATGGCTGCACAACCAACGCCCCGCGCCACGGCTGCCCACCGTGGCAACGCCGCCCAGCGCTGCCGCGCAGCAGCCGCCTGAACCTGAGCCGAAACTGCCAGCACCGCCCCCCGTCACCCCTGAAGAGGCTGCCCAAGCCAAGGCCCGCATGGCCGCTTGGTTAGCGCAGTGGCGCGGCCCAGAGCCTAGCCACTGTGCGCCCATCGTCCCTTGCGGCGTGCCGTGGGCCGACACCATCATTGCCGATGCCTTGAGTGGTGCGGTGGTCAGCCATGCTGCGCTGCAATGTGCCTGCACGGTAGCGAAGGTGCCAATGCGAGCGGTGCGCGCTGCGGCCAAAGCGGGCACCTACGCGCATGGGCCATCAAGGCAGCAAGTGGCGTAGAAGTGGCGTAGTTCTGTTTGCAGGCTGCGCCGGTGGGCGTTATGCCTCGTCACACTCTACCGGCAGGGCAG
>JAIESZ010000363.1 GCA_019745615.1 Burkholderiaceae bacterium | reverse complement strand
TCTTGGCACTCTATCCAACAGAGTGCTAATATCAAGAAATTGGAAAAAAGGACTTCTGGAATGACACTCTCATCTGGATCTGCAACGGCGGCTTTGGCAGCAACCAACCCTTGGGCGGTGGTGCCGTCGCTGGGCAATCTGGACGCCTACATCTCGGCGGCCAACCGTCTGCCCATGCTCACCCACGAGGAAGAGCAAAGCTACGCTCGGCGCTTGCGCGAGCACAACGATGTGGAGGCCGCAGGGCGGCTGGTCATGTCGCATCTGCGGCTGGTGATTTCTATTTCGCGCCAATACTTGGGTTATGGCCTGCCCCACGGCGACCTGATCCAAGAAGGCAACATCGGCTTGATGAAGGCCGTCAAGCGCTTTGACCCCGATCAGGGCGTGCGCTTGGTCAGCTACGCCATGCACTGGATCAAGGCCGAGATCCACGAATACATTTTGAAGAACTGGCGCATGGTCAAGGTCGCCACCACCAAGGCGCAGCGCAAACTGTTTTTCAACCTGCGCTCCATGAAGCAGGGCTTTAAAACCGACACCCAAGATACGCACCGCAACAGCCTGTCTGACCTTGAGATTGACCAAGTAGCCAGCCAGTTGCACGTCAAGCGCGAAGAAGTGATTGAGATGGAAACGCGCATGTCTGGCGGCGATGTGCTGCTCGACCCATCCCCGTCAGACGATGGCGAACAAGCCTTTGGCCCGATTGCTTATTTGGCCGATGCCTCGCACGAGCCTACCGCCGTGATTGAGTCGCACCAGCGCGATAGGCTGGCCAGCGACGGCATTGCCACCGCCTTGGCTTCGCTGGACGAGCGTGGCCGCCGCATCGTAGAAGAGCGCTGGCTCAAGGTCAATGACGACGGTTCTGGCGGCATGACGCTGCACGAACTGGCGGCGGTGTATGGCGTTAGCGCCGAGCGTATCCGCCAAATCGAAGTGGCCGCCATGAAAAAGATGCGCAAGGCCCTGAGCGCTTACGCTTGACCCGTTGCGGCGATAGCCCAAGGCCATAGCCTTGTTCAGGGTGTAGGCATGGGGCAACTGGCTGTAGCGGACAGCACCGCAAACGATAGAGGCGTACCCATCCAGCGCGGCATGTCTTGGGCAGGCATAGCCTTGGCGTACAGCCAGCCTTGCACAATGTCGCAGCCATAGCGGTGCAGGCGGCGCAGTTGTTCTGGAGACTCTACGCCCTCGGCCACCACGGTCATGTCGAGGGTGTGCGACAGATCAATCACTGCCCGCACCAAGGCGGCTTGGCTGTCGCCTTTGAGCATGGGTTCAATAAAATTGCGGGCGATTTTGATGCGCGAGATTGGCAGTTGTTGCAGATAAGCCAGTGAGGAGTAGCCGGTGCCAAAGTCGTCTAAGGTAACGCTGATACCCAGCGCCTTGATGCGCTCCAGCGACTGGTGTGCCAGCACCGGGTCGGCCATAGCCTCAGATTCGGTCAGCTCTAGCTCAAGCAGATGGGCTGGCACACCGTGGCGCTGTAGCACTTCTTGCAACTGATCGGGCCAGTCGGGCTGCTGCAATTGCAGCACCGACACATTGACGGCCACGCGCAGCGGCGTGCCTGCTTCTTGCCACACCAAGATTTGCCGACACACGGCATTGAGTACCCACAGGCCCAGCGGCAAAATCAGTCCAGTGGCCTCGGCCACCGGAATAAAACGCGAGGGTGGCACCTCGCCCAAGGTAGGGTCTGTCCAGCGCAGCAGGGCTTCTGCACCCACCACTTCGCCACTGAATACATCCACTTGCGGCTGATAGTGCAATGACAAGCCGCCGTAGGCCAGCGCCAGCTTGAGCCGGTCGTGCAGCAGCACTTTTTCGGCCATTTTCTCGCCCATCGGCGGTGCATACAGGGCGTAGTGGCCCCGGCCCCGGCCTTTGGAGTGGTACATGGCCATGTCGGCATAGCGCATCAGGGTTTCGGCATCGCGGGCGTCGTGGGGGAAGAGCGCAATGCCCGCACTGGCACCACAGGTCAGCTCAAAGCCCTGCACCCGGTACGGCTCTTGCAACAGTTCTAGCAGCTTGGTGGCTGTGCTTATCGCTTCTTGTTCTTGGCTCAGGGTGGGCAGCAGCACGGTAAATTCATCGCCACCCAAGCGGCCCACCACATCGCTGGCGCGCAGCACGGTTCTGAGGCGGCGGGCTACTTCAACCAGCACTTGATCGCCCGCAGCGTGGCCGTAGCCATCGTTGATGGCCTTGAAATCATCCAAATCGAGCAGCAGCAGGGCAAAGGGTTGGCCCTCTTGGGTACCGCGCTGGATGGCCTGCTCTAGCCGTTGGCCGAATTGCCAGCGGTTGACCAAGCCGGTTAGGTTGTCGTGGGCGGCTTGGTAGCAGGTTTGCGCTTGTAGGCGTTTGACCTCAGAGATATCGCGCACAAAAGCCACTGCGGCCCCGCCATAGGCCTCGGAGTGGCCCAAAGCTACATCCACCGGGATCAGTGCGCCGTCTTTGCGGTGCAGCCACAGGTCGTGCCCCATGCCCATCGGGCGGCGGGTCGGGTTTTGAAAATAGCTGCGCATTTGGTGTGCATGCTTGGCACCCAAATGGGGCGCAAGCAGCCTACTGACCGATTGGCCGATCAGCTCATCGGTGCGGTAGCCAGAAATGATCTCAATAGCCGGGTTGGCCATGATGACGACGCCCTCGGCATCGACCAGTAAGATGCCGTCGGGCGCGGCCTGCATGGCCACCTGTTCTAGCCAGCCGCTGGGAACCTCGCGCAAGCCATCGGCATAGAGGGGGGGTGCGCTGCTGCCGTGGTGGAACGGGCAACGCTTGGCGGCTGTAGTGGTGCTGGGGCTTTCGCGAAGCCCTGGAAGATCAAAAGAATGCATTGGTTGCGGCTCCTATCTGGCAGAAAAAGCGCCAACAGAGCACTTTTGCTGCAGCCCACTGGCCACGGGGGTAGTCATACTGCCTTCACTTTAAGCAAGTTTGATGACAGCCCTATAGGGTAATCCCTTATATTTGCGTCTATTGAACGTGAATGTGATGTAGTCGGCAATAGGTGTGTAACTTATTGATTCAATGGCGTGCAGATGTTTCTGTTTGTAGCAAGCTGCGCACGTCGGCTGCCAAGGCTTGGGCACCACTGCCATAGCGCGCATAGACGCGCAATTGGCCAGCGGCGTCATACAGGTAGCTGCCCGCAGAATGGTCTAGGGTGTAGCTGGTGGGGGTGGGGCCATCTACCTTTTTGTAATAAATTTTGAAGTCTTTGGTCAGGGCGGGCAGTTGCTCTGGCGTGGGGCGCAAGGCCAGAAAGCTGGGGTCAAAATTGGCCATGTAGGCTTTGAGCATGTCGGGTTGGTCACGCGCCGGGTCTAGGCTGATAAAAATGCCCTGTAAGCGCTCCCCATCTTTGCCCAGCAGCTCTTTGGCTTGGGCCAGCTCTTGCAACGAGGTGGGGCAAACGTCTGGGCATTGGGTGTAGCCAAAAAAAACCACCACTGCTTTGCCGCGAAAGTCTTGCAAGCGGCGCAGTTGGCCGTGGTGGTCGGTCAGGGCAAAGTCGCGCGCGTAGTCGGCCCCAGAAATATCCACGCCCCGGAAGGTGGGGCCCTCTTTGGAGCAGGCACTGAGCAGGGTTCCCGCACTGGTGGCGAGCGTGACGGCACCCAAGTGCCGTAGGAATTGTCTTTTGAGCATGGTGGTGATCAGGGTGGTGTGCTGCCGCGCAGCATGGCGCGCATATCTTGCAAAGAGACGGCGCTTTCAGCCGCTACACGCACGCGCGGGGCCGGTTTAAAGGCGTGGCCGTAGATGATCTCAAAAGTCAGGGCTAAGGTGCCATCTTCGCCGGGTACGGCCAGGCGTTGCGTGATTTGCTCTAGCAGTTGCCCGTGCCAACCGCGTCCGCGCAGGGCGGCAAAGCGTTGCGGGTGCAGGTTGCGGCCCAGTTCGCGCAGCTCTTGCAGCAGGCGCTGTGGGCTGGCAAAGGTCAGGGTAATGCGTTCCATGTCCATCACTGGCTCGGCAAAGCCGGTATGCACCAGCATATCGCCCCAGTCGTGCATGTCGGTGTATTGGTGGCTGGGGGCAGGCCAGCCTAAAGCGGCGTACAAGGCGCGTAGTTCACGCAGGGTATCTGGCCCCAAACAAGAGAACATCAGGTAGCCATCTACGCCTAAGGTGCGGTGCCACTGCGCCAGCAATTCTTGCGGCTGGCTGTGCATGTGCAGGGCCATATTGGCCCAGAGCATTTGCACTGCCCCTTCGGGCGGTGGGCCAAACTGGGTGGCCCCGCCTTTCCAGCGGGCAGCGCTCCACCAAGGGGGGGTGAGGGCTTCTTGGGCTGTGGCTTGGTGCGCTGGTGTAGTTTCATAAACGTGGCACAGGGCATCGGGGTAGCGCTGGCGCAGCAGGGCATGGGCTTGCAGGCCACCGCGCACCGGGTCCCAGTGGCACCAACTGGCGGGGGGCTGGCGTATCCATTGCAGGCGGCCCTCCATGCGACGGGCCACTTCTTCATGCAGCCAAGGCGAGGGCGCAGGAGCAGCGTGGTGCCAGCGGGCAGCGGCCACGGGGTCCATAGTGGGTGGGGAGGTACTTGGGGTAGGGGACGATGGCATGGGCAGGCAGAAAAAAGCAGCGCGTATATTGGACACCATCATGACCAACCCGTTTTTTGCCAAGGTTTCCCCGGCATGGCAGCGGCTGCTGGCGGGCATTCCCAGTCAGTGCGAAGTTTGCCACGCTTGGCCTGCACAGCGTTTGTGCGAGGATTGCGTGGCCCGCTTTGCCCGGCCCCGTTTGCGCTGCCGTAGCTGTGCATTGCCCGTGCCTGTGGGCGTGACGCACTGCCCGCAGTGTGTGCGCCAGCCGCCACCGCTGGATGCCTGTATCGCGGCAGTGGACTACGGTTTTCCGTGGGAGCGCATCCTCAGCGCTTATAAATTTCACGGTGATCCGGGCTGGGTGCGCACGCTGGCGCTGTTGTTGCGCAGTACCCCGTGGGTTGAACCGGCACTAGAGGCCGCCGACTGGCTGCTGCCCCTGCCTTTATCAGCACAACGGCTGCGCAACCGAGGGTTTCATCAAACGCTGTTGCTGGCACGGGCGTTGGCCCCAGAAAAAACCGATG
Source organism: Burkholderiaceae bacterium (assembly GCA_019745615.1). Lineage (GTDB taxonomy): Bacteria > Pseudomonadota > Gammaproteobacteria > Burkholderiales > Burkholderiaceae_C > Simplicispira. The sequence goes on along the minus strand of JAIESZ010000363.1, from coordinate 3,932 downwards.
CCCAATTGCTGCTGCGCGTGCGCGATACCCCCGCACAAAGCAGTTTGGGCCGGGCGCAGCGGCTAGAGAATCTGCAAGGGGCTTTTGCGCTGGCACCCCAGCGCCTGCTGGAGGTGCAGGGCAAGCGCATTGTGCTGCTCGATGATGTCATGACCACCGGCACCACCTTGCACACAGCAGCCCAAGTGTTGCGCGAGGCTGGAGCTGCGCATATCACTGCGCTGGTGGTGGCGCGCACGTCGTAGAGCGTGCAGGACTCGCGGACAATACGTGCTATGTTTCATATCGTTCTGGTCGAGCCCGAAATCCCCCCCAACACGGGCAATATCATCCGCCTTGCGGCCAACACTGGCTGCACCTTGCATCTGATTGAGCCGCTGGGCTTTTCGATGGAAGACCGCCTGATGCGCCGCGCTGGGTTGGACTACCACGAATACGCCCAAGTATTGCGCCATGCCGATTGGCAGGCATTTTTGCAACAGGCCCAGCCTGATCCGGCGCGTATGTTTGCCCTTACTACCCGTGGCACGCAGCAGGTGCATGAGGTGGCTTTTGCCCCTGGCGATTGGCTGGTATTTGGCTCTGAAACCCGTGGTTTGGCCCCAGAGCTGCGCGAGACCTTTGCCTCTGCCCAACGCTTGCGCCTGCCGATGGTGCCGGGCCAGCGCAGCCTCAATCTGTCCAATGCCGTGGCGGTCACGGTGTTTGAGGCTTGGCGGCAGCATGGTTTTGCCTATACAGAGGTGAAAGCAAGCCATGAGCTGGTTTGAAACCCCCTTTGAACTGCTGCGCTATTTGTTAGAGGTAGCGGCCACCATCGCCTTTGCCTTGTCGGGCGTCATCATGGCGGCGCGCAAGCGGCTGGATATTGTGGGTGTGTGTGTCGTGGCCTTTGTGGCGGCGTTTGGTGGCGGTACGCTGCGCGATTTGCTACTTGACCAGCGGCCCTTCTTCTGGGTGCGCCATGTGGGCTTTGTCTGGGGCATTTTGGCCCTGTGTGCTGTGGCCATGCTGTTTATGCGCCAGCACCACTTTCAGCCCACCGAGCGCGCCATGCTGCTGCCCGATGCTATCGGCTTGGGCTTGTTTGCGGCGGTGGGGGTGGATGTGGCTTGTGCTGCTGAGATGCCCGCGCTGGTAGCGGTGATGATGGGGCTGATTACCGGCGTGTTTGGCGGCGTGCTGCGCGATGTGCTGTGCAATGAGATTCCCCAAGCATTTAATGACCACCGGCCCTACGCTTTGTGTGCCTTTGTGGGCGGCTGGGCCGATATAGGTTTGCGCCAAATGGATGCCCCGGCTTGGCTTACTTTGTTGGCCTGCGTGGTGGTCACAGCGGGGCTGCGCGGGCTGGCGTTGTGGCGCAATTGGCAGTTGCCTATCTGGCGCGTCTAGGTGCTGGTGCGTGCTACGCTTGCGGCCATGTTCAATCCCTCCCAAGCCGATGTGCGGCGCTTTTTTTGCGCTGCCCATGCCAAAGCCCAAAACGGTGCTCCGATGGAAGCCATAGAAACCCTGGCCAGCCTGTGGATCGCCGAGCACCCTGAGTACCACGCTGATTTGGCCGATGTTGACGCGGCCTTGGCGCGCAACTACGACGAAACCCCTGAGCAAACCAACCCCTTTTTGCACCTGTCGATGCACCTGTCGATCAGTGAGCAGTGCAGCATTGACCAGCCACGGGGCATCCGCCAAGCGGTGGAGTTGCTGGCCAAACGGCTGGACTCTTTGCACGATGCCCACCACGCCGCGATGGAGTGCCTAGGGCAAATGCTGTGGGACAGCCAGCGCTCAGGCCGCCCGCCCGATGGCGATGCCTATGTGGCTGCGGTGCAGCGCCGCGCTACGCGTGACTGACGCTGCCGCCCCAACCGTATCACCTGCACGGTGATCGGGGTGGCCGTAAAATCGCCCACTCCCATGCCAGCTATCTCTTTCCAATCGGTCTCTAAGACCTACACCACGGCCCAAGGGCCGTTCCACGCGCTCAATAACGTCAGTTTAGACATTCAGGAAGGTGAGTTTTTTGGCCTGCTCGGCCCCAACGGGGCTGGCAAAACCACCATGATTAGTATTTTGGCTGGGCTGGCCCGCGCCAGCAGTGGCCGGGTGCTGGTGCAGGGCAGCGATGTTCAAGCCGACTACGCAGCGGCGCGGCGCAAACTGGGTATCGTGCCGCAAGAACTGGTGTTTGACCCATTTTTTAACGTGCGCGAGGCCCTGCGTTTTCAGTCGGGCTATTTTGGCGTCAAGCACAACGACGACTGGATTGACGAGCTCTTGCACAGCTTGGGCTTGAGCGAAAAAGCCAATGCCAATATGCGCCAGCTTTCGGGCGGCATGAAGCGGCGCGTGCTGGTGGCGCAAGCCTTGGTACACAAGCCGCCCATCATCGTGCTCGATGAGCCTACGGCAGGCGTGGATGTAGAACTGCGCCAAACCCTGTGGCACTTTATCGCCCGCCTGAACAAAGAGGGCAACACGGTGCTACTGACCACCCATTATTTGGACGAGGCCGAAGCCCTGTGTGGCCGCATTGCCATGCTCAAGAGCGGGCAGGTGGTGGCACTCGATGACACCTCCGCGCTGCTCAAAGCGGTATCGGGCAATGTGCTGGTGTTCAAAACCGACGATACCCTGCCGCCAGCGCTGGCAGCGCAAGCGCGCATTACCGGCCGTGTGGTGCAAATGGTCGCCCACGATGCCCAAGACATTGAGCGCCATCTGGCCTCTTTGCGCGAGGCCAACGTGCAGGTACAAGACGTCGAAATCCGCCGTGCGGATTTAGAGGATGTGTTCCTCAGTATCATGGCTGCCAACTCCACTGGAGGTGCCGAATGACCGGCTGGCAAATGCTTTTTTATAAAGAGGTGCTGCGCTTTTGGAAGGTAAGCTTCCAGACCATCGCGGCCCCGGTGCTTACGGCAGCCCTGTACCTGCTGATCTTTGGTCACGTCATGCAAGACCACGTCAAAGTGTATGACCGCATCGACTACGCCAGCTTTTTGGTGCCGGGCTTGGTGATGATGAGCGTGCTGCAAAACGCCTTTGCCAACAGCTCATCGAGCTTGGTGCAAAGCAAAATCATGGGCAATGTGGTCTTTTTGCTGCTCACGCCGCTGTCGCACTGGGCTTGGTTTGTGGCCTATGTGGGCTCCTCAGTAGTGCGTGGTTTGGTGGTAGGCGTGGGCGTGTTTTTGGTCACGCTGGGCTTTGCTACGCCAGAATTTGCTGCACCGCTGTGGATTGCCGTGTTTGCCATATTGGGCGCTGCACTGTTGGGCACCTTGGGCCTGATTGCTGGGCTTTGGGCCGACAAGTTTGACCAAATGGCCGCGTTCCAAAACTTCGTCATCATGCCCATGACCTTTTTATCGGGCGTGTTCTATTCCATTCACTCGCTGCCATCGTTTTGGCAGCAGGTGAGCCACCTCAACCCGTTTTTCTACATGATTGATGGCTTTCGCTATGGCTTTTTCGGCCAGAGCGATGTCTCTCCTTGGCTTAGCTTGGGCATTGTGGGTGTGGCTTGGCTGGCCGTGAGCGCGCTGGCCCTGCACCTGCTGCGCACAGGTTACAAAATCCGCAACTGAGATTTCTCCATGACTGCCGACCAACTCCAGCAACTGATTAGCGCAGGCCTGTCCTGTGAGCACCTGAGCGTCGAGGGCGATGGCCGCCACTGGTACGCCACCATCGTCTCGCCCGAATTTGAGGGCAAGCGCGCCATTGCCCGCCACCAGCGCGTGTATGCCACGCTGGGCAGCAAGCTGCAAACGGACGAGGTTCACGCCCTGTCTATGAAAACCTACACCCCCGCCGAGTGGGCTGCTCAATCGGCATCGGGCACCTGAGATTTTGACCATGCACAAACTCCTGATTCGCGGTGGTCGCCCCCTAGAGGGCGAAGTGGTGGTCTCTGGCGCTAAAAA
>JAIESZ010000244.1 GCA_019745615.1 Burkholderiaceae bacterium | reverse complement strand
GCCATTGATGACCAAGGTGTGGCCCGCATTGTGCCCCCCCTGAAAGCGCACCACGCCTTGGGCGCTTTCGGTCAACCAATCGACCAGTTTGCCTTTGCCCTCGTCACCCCATTGGGTGCCGACCACGACCACATTACGACCTTTGGTAGTTTTCATCTCAAACCCGATCAATTGTCAAATTCACTCAATGGCTTGCACGATCCAGCGGCCATCAATGCACGCCAGTTCGCGGTCACAGCGGAACGCATCCGCCTCAGACGCTTGGCCCGCAAGGACACAAACGACGATTTCTCCCTGACGGCGCAAGTCGGCCACCAGATTGCTCAACTCAGGCTCGTTGCTCCAAGGTGCCCGAATGGCCAAGCGCTGCGACTGCTCAGGCAGGGCTTGTACCAGTTGTTTGATGTCGAGGCTAAAGCCCGCCGCCGGACGGTTGCGGCCAAACACAGCACCGACTTCGTCGTAGCGGCCACCACGCACCAAGGCATCACTGGCACCTTGGGCATAGATAGAAAAACGCACACCGCTGTAATAGGCATAGCCGCGCAAATCGGCCAAATCAAATGTGACCCGATCCGTACCGATATGCGCCATGACGGCCCGCAACTGGGCCAGCGGCTCTTGCACCCCCGGCAGATGGCTAAAGGCTTTGGCTGCGGCATCGAGCACGGAATGATCGCCGTACAACTGCAACAGCACCTGCAGGCCCTCGCGCGAGGCTGCAGGAAAATCGGACGTTAGGGCACGCAGTTCGCTGGCGTCTTTGGCCGCCAAAGCGGCATGAACTTGGCGCAACCGAGCGGCATCGGCTGGCACGCCAGTCAATAAACTGCGCACGATGCGCACATCGGCCAAATCAACACTGACCCGGTCAATACCCGCGCCTTGCAAGCAGTTAAGCGCTAGCTCTACGGCTTCTAAATCGGCTTGCAAACCGGCATGGCCATAGATTTCGGCACCAAACTGCAAGGGTTCGCGGGTGGCATGGGGGCGGTCGGGCCAAGTGTGCAGCACCGAGCCGCAATAGCACAACCGGGTTACGCCGGGGCGATTGAGCAAATGGGCATCCATGCGGGCCACCTGCTGGGTGGTATCGGCGCGCAGGCCCATCATGCGGCCAGAAATTTGATCGACCAGCTTATAGGTCTGCAAATCTAGCGCCTCGCCGGTGCCAGTGAGCAGGGACTCTAAGTGCTCTAGCAACGGCGGCATGACCAATTCGTAGCCGTAGCTGCGGGCGGTATCGAGCAGGCCACGGCGGAGCTCCTCAATATGCCGGGCCTCGCAAGGCAACACATCGGCAATGTAATCCGGCAAAACCCAGGCAGACATGGAGGAACGCTTCGCTGTTAAAAACGAGATTCTACCGGGTCAAGGTGACTCTGGAGAGTCCACACCAGAAATTTGGCTGCTGGCGCGTTGGAAAAAGCCCGTCCGCTGGCTACAGTGGACGGGCTTTGTGCTATGGGGTGGCGGAAGGTCAGGGATTCGAACCCTGGAGGGCGGTAAAGCCCTGCCGGTTTTCCGTACCTGCTATGGTTTTCACCACCAAGAACATGCAAAACATGCCTTGTTTGGGGTCTGGACTTTGCCTTCACCGTGGCCTACAAAGGGCTTTAGGTGGGAGCCGTCAAGTCTCTACACGTTCTGCCCCTTTAAATAAAAAAGAGCAGCTTCGCTCGGCGTTACCTCAGCATACGCTAGGGGCTTCTCCGAATTTGACTCCTTACAGCCTATGCGTTTCCACATGGGCGCTCGATTGAACAAGACCGGTGCAATCGACCACTCTGCCAACCTTCCGCAGCCTAGATTGTAACCACTTTGCAGGCAGCCTCTCCAGTCAGTACTAAAGGTGCGGCACCATACCAACTACCGCTGTGGCTTTCACACGCTGGCCGCCCCCAATGGGCGGGGGGTTTGTGCCAACAGCAAGAACAACACCGTAGCCCCCAAATAGAGCAGCCCGGTAATCGCCAACCCCGACGCCGCGCCCACTGAGGCAAACAAAGCACCAATCAACAACGGGCCAATCATCTGGCCGAGTTTGTCTGCGGCCCGCTGCACACCCATCGCTTTGCCCATACCCATCTCTTGCACCGCGTGCAAATTGAGGGCAAAGGCAGACTGGGCCGCCCCTGCCAAAGAACTGGCCAACCCCAGCGCAAAAACCGACAAGGTGATGGCAAACAGGCTGTTGTCAAAAAACAGGTAAATCATGCCCAGCGACCCGACCAGCCCCCCCAACACGATAAATTTCTTTTTGCTGTGCGAGGCATCGACATAGCGGCCCAAAAATGGCCCCAGATAAATCACCGACAAGCCATAGATCATCATGATGCGACCAATACTGGACTGGCTCACCCCCTGATCGACCAAAAACAGCGGCAGTGTGAAATAGAGCAGCCCCACTTGGGCCACCGAAAAAGGCACCACGCTGCCCAGCATGAGCAAGGCAAAGTTGCGATCACCCAGCAGTTGCCGCACACTGGGCCAATCGAATTTGCGTGAAGGCTGCACCGCTTGCGCACCCATGCCGCTGGGTAGCCCAAAATAAGGACGCATGTACATCAGCACAAACAGGCCGGGCAACAAACTCAGGGCAGCACTGAACAAAAACACCGTGGTGTAACCGACTTGCTGCGCCAGCATGGCCCCCACAGCACTGCCACAAATATGGCCCGCAAAAATACCAGCCACCAAATGCGCCATGCCTTGGGCGCGGGTCTGGGGGGTGGCCCAGAGCACGATAAAACCTTGAATCCCCATCCAAGCCAAGCCATAGCCTGCCCCCACCAACGCCCGTGCCATCATGAAAGTCCAGACGTTGTCCGCAGCACTGGAAAACAAGGCTCCAGCCAAGCTAATCACCACACCAACAAGAAACGGTACATGCCAACCACGGCGGTCGGTCAGGGCACCCGCCACCAACGCCGTGACCAGCGCACACAACATTTCTACCGACAAAGGCAGTGCCAGCACCACATGCTCCGACAGGCCCAGAATCGGGGTGTAAATCTCCCTCATTCGCAGTGGAATAAAAGAAAGAGGCAAGGCCCAAGCCAACAGCAACAAAAATGCCGTTGGCCGCCCCAGCACATGGCGACCATCATCCAATGGAACAGGCTGCGGTGGGTCTGTGGGCCGGGCCACGGTGGGCTGACGGCGCATCAACACCCCAAGCAAGACAAAAAGCTCAATCACCCACAGGATAGACAGCAACACCACAGTGCCAGAATCGAGCAAACGCTGGCGTGCCCCAGCGGCGATGGCCGCACCATCCAGATGTACACGCAAACTGCCTATTTGTAGCCCGCCTGCGACGTGGAAAGCGGTGGTCAGATCGAGTGCCGAATCCAGCGGCCGTGCTGGGGGTCGTTTTTCTAAGCGTCCCTGCCGATCAACACGGTACAGCACCGTACCGTCGGTGGCCTGAATCTCCATGTAGCCAATTTCTGCGGCCTCATCCATGACACGCTTAAACGGTGCCTCAATGCCCACCAAGCGCTCGATATGTACGCCCTTATCAAACAAGCGCTGAAAATCCCGGCCCAAGCGCTGCACAGCGATCTTGGCCGTTTCTTGTACCGCCCCTAGGTACTGCTGGCGAAAGATGTGGATGCTGTCCCAAGAGTACACCCCTTGCGCCAGCACCACCACCAAAATCGGCAAAGCAAACAAGCGCCAACGGCTCTGGGTGCCCATACCACTGGCACCACTGATACGCAACAAAGGCAGGCCCGCCAACAACACCAAGGCCGCTAATAAGGCCACCAGCGCCAGCACCAGTAAATTACGCCCCAGATGTTCAGACACTGCTTGGGTGATGGTGGCCTCGTGTACCGTCATGGTCAGCGCCCCCGCCATCTGGCCCTCGCGGCCTTGGATGGGAAAGACCAGATAGTGGCGTCCCTGTAACTTGCCCACCACGGGTTTGCTAGCTGCCAGCGTACGGCGCACACTGGTGGCTAAATCGTCCCGCACCGGGGCTTGTCCCACGCTTTGGATCAAAACCCCTTGTGCATTGGTGATGGCCACGCTGGCCACCGCTGGCAGGTCTTTGTGAATTTCGGTCAGGGTGGCTTTTAGGCCATAAAACTGCTCAATCGGCTTACCAAAACGAATCGCACCCTGAATGCGCAGCGCCCAGTCGTGCCCCACCATACGCACTGCGGCGGTGGTCGATTCAAACTGAACCTTGTGCAAGGCTGCCAGCGTCAGTCCACCATTGAGCAGCAACACCAACAGTAAAACGGCAAAAAATGCCAAAAACAGACGTAAGGTACTCTGGTGCGGTACAGGCGAAGGGTCTTCCAGTGCCGGGCTGGATGCAGCAGGGGTCAAAATAACACTCTGAGGGCAGCGGCCAATGCGGCTCGATTACTCGATTTTCTGAAAAATATCATCACACGCCAGCAAAATATCGACTGGCGGGTCGTAACTGATCGCTTCGGCTACTTTCAGGTTGAGGGCAATCTTGGCCGGGGCCAGCCAAATTTGCGACAGTTGACGCGGCTTGGCACCGTTAAAAATACGTGCAATGGTTTCGGCATGAAAATGTCCGACGTAGGTGTAGTTGCCTTGAGCGACACTCATCAGCACCCCCCGCTTGACTTCGCCCTCGCCCAACATAGAAAATGACGGGCGCTGATAGCGCAGCAGCGGCTTAACCACCTTGGGCAAAGACTGGCTATTGAGGCCCCGATGCACCGTGAGGTACACCGCATCGACTTCCTTGCTAAGTTTTTCGTAGCAAGCCACCACCTTGGCTTCTGCCTCCTGTTGGGGCACATCATTGAAGGGTGCCAAACAGCGCACCACTTCAAACTTGCGCGCCTTGGCTGTGCGCTCAATCGCATCCACAGCAGCAAAGGTTCTGCCCTCAGGGGAATCTTCGTACACCAGCCCCAGCTTGTGAAAACCAATAATGTCGTGGAAAAGCTCTATCTGCCTTGCATAGCGGTCTGGCTCGACCTTGGCGTGGATATGATCGCGCCCAGAGTCTTGCGCACTGGTAACAATATGGGAGCCAATCGGGTCACTGGTAGAAGCCACCACCACAGGCACTTGGTGTTGGTCGTTGGCTAAATCTTGGCCTGCCCAAGTGCCCATTGCAATGACCAGATCAATATCACGCTTGTTGGCCAAACGGCCAAGCAATTCTGCCTTCACTTTGGGGCGCAAGTCCCGATCAAAGTTACCCGCACTATAGTAGCCATCAGGAACAAACTCTACATAACGGCTTTTGGCATTTTTGACCAGATAGGCCCAAAATCCACCAGGGGTAGAGTTGTTGTGCTCTGGAATATCCAGTGGCTGAATCCAGCCCAGTGCCACCATGCCACGCACGGTGGCTTTCAGGATGACCTCGTAGTCGGGGTATTGCCCACCCTCGTAGTAAGCGATTTTCCATTTACCGCCCGGTTTGGCTTTGGGCAAGGTAGAGAAAGTTGCTGTTTTAGGGGCATCCGCAGCCAATACCGGTGCCGGGCCAACCACACACAGCGCCAGCATCCACAATATGCCGTGCAAAAAACGTTTCATAGGCTTGCTTCTGCTTCTTTCTCTGAAGAACGGGCCGTACCTTGGAAGCGCACCGCCACTACGGTAATGTCATCGGACTGTTCAGCCCCTGTGGCATGGGTACGCACATCGACCATGATGTCCTGCACGATCTGTGCGGCGGTGCGCTGGTGGCACTGGGAGAAAAGCTGGTACAGGCGCTCATTGCCGTAGAGCTGATAGTCTGCATCCATCGCTTCATTAACGCCATCGGTATACAGCAGCAAGCAATCGCCCTTGTGCAGCTGGGCTTGCATCAGGGTAAATTCAACATCGTCCACCACCCCGGCTGCCGGGCCGCTGATGCCATGCAATATCTCCATCTGCCCCCCTTGGCGCAACACTAGGGGTGGGCTATGCCCAGCATTGGCAAACAGGATGTGGCCGGTGCGCACATCCAGCACCCCAATCACCAACGTGACAAAAATACAATTGGGATTGTCACGACTCAGGTCAGCATTGACTCTGCGCAGCATCTGCGCTGGGTCTGACTCGCGCTCAGAGGCCACCCGGATCAGCGCCATCGTAATGGCCATAAACAGTGCCGCAGGCACGCCCTTGCCAGAAACATCACCAATGGTAAAGCACAGGTGGTGCTCATCCAGAAAATAAAAGTTGTAAAGATCGCCACCAATCTCCTTGGCGGGCACCACCGTGGCAAACAGATCAATCTCGGCCCGCTCCGGAAAGGCCGGGAACATCTTGGGCAGCAGATCCATCTGGATATCGTGGGCCACATTGAGTTCGCTCTCAATGCGCTGGCGCTGTGAGATGGCCTGCATCAGCCCGCGCACGTTCTCATGCAGCTTGTTTTCCATGAAAACAAAGGCCCGCGCCAAGCGCCCAATCTCGTCCTTGCGCTCCAGTGGCAGCAGGGCATGACCATCGTTGCTCTGGTCAGCAGCAAAATCGGTATTGGGTAGACCGATGGCATAGTCGGTCAGGCGGTTTAAGGGGCGGGTCAGGTAATGCGCAAAAAGATAGGCCAACACCAGCCCGACACTTAAAGCGGCCAACAAGATGCCCCCCAGACGGGTCATCAAATGATGGATAGGGCGCTGCATGGCCTCTACCGACACCAAAGAGGCAATATACCAATCAAACGGTTTGATATAAACGGCCCGCCCCTCCAGTGCCATGCCGTTGGGCAGACTCAAGCCAATGGCCAGTCCGGTGTTGACTTGGGCCAGCTTGCGCAACTCATCAATCGTTTCTACAGACACTTGGGAGTAGGGTTGATCTTTTGGCGGCACCACCATCGCGCCCCTACCATCAAAAATAAACACTACCCCACGCCCGTTAGTCAGAATGTAGGGCAAGTTGCTGGTCAACTCACTGCGCAACTGGTCTAACTGGCGCGCCACTTGCAACTCAACGCGCCCCACATCGCCCACAATACCAATCAGCCATTTCCAACGGCGATGTTGCACAAAATGGGCAAATTTGGCTTGTGTATTGCCATCTGCACCCATCCAATGAAAAGACAAGAAAGTCTCACCAAACCGGCCGCTTTCCTCCCAAGCCGCAGAAGCCACTTTGCGCCCTTTGATGTCGTATAACTCCTGCAAGGTGCCACCGATTTGGCTGGGTATGGGCGAGAGCAGCACGCGCTGTTGTGCATCGAGCACTAACAAAAAGTTGCTATGGCCTGGAAGAATTTCTGCCAGCCAACGCTGCGCCATCGCTTGCGCCGCCGACTCACTGAGAGCGCCTTGGTCTGCCAACTCGACAAAATGGTCGAGCGTGGATTGGATCAATTGCGCAAACTCACGCGACTCTTGCTTGCGCGTTTGTATGGTCTCTACTTTGTTTTGCAGCAAGGTGTGGTAGCGCCCTCGGATATTGTCTTCTACCAATTTGAGTACGTTGTGTACGGCACGCGCTTCTGCATCGGTAATTTCTTGCTCTAGGGCGTGTCGGGCAGCACTCATGGTAATGCCCGCAATGATGCCCACGACAAGAATGAGTGCCAAGAAAATCCGAGTCTTGATGGAGTTCATGGGCTACTGAAAATGGGAGGGCAAGGCACCGCAAGCGCCTGCCGGGCCTGAATGAGAGCCTGCATTCTAGCGTTGGGGCTGCCCTGCAAGCAGGCATAACTAGCCAACGCACGATCAGCGCCATTGCAGCCTTGGCGCAAGACTTGTTCTGGATAGGCCAACATCCACGCCTCGGTGCTGTCCAGCCCGGTACCGGCCAGTTCCAGCACATCTTGGCAGATAGCGCGCACCGTCAAGGAACCCACCTTGCCTTGCAAGCCTTCTTGCATGGCCGCTGCACGCAAGGCAGGCCATATGGCCCAAGGCCACCGGGCCAGCCACCGACTGGACTGTTCCAGATTGCGCAGCAAACCACACTGCAAGGCACTGGGAGCAATCACCACCGAGGCCCCCAGCACATCGCCACCTTCCATAATGTCGCGGTCTGGAAAATTAGCCCCCGGCGCACGCCCTTCGATATAACAATAGGCCACATGGGCCTCCAGCAGGGCTTCAAATTGCTCCGGGCTTTGCCAAGCAGCCCAAAAACTCTCCAACGAAGGGGTTTGACGCAACCCATACCGGATACGCGCATCCAGAAAATGGGCAAACTGCTGAAACACCAGATGATCCACCGAGGGGTACACCGTAGTGGCTTTATGGTGTTGCAGGTGCATTGCTGACCACAACGGCTGGCGCAAATAATCGAGTAAGGCCGGATCACCCACCACGCGGGCCATGTTAGGCGCGCCCTTGTAATCGCTACTGGTGCCATAAGGCACTGGCTGCATACGACTATCGCGGCCAAACATCCACTCGAAATAATCACGCAGATGGGCAAAAGGCCGGGGGGGAAGGCGATGGAGCCGATCATCCGCACGAAAACGCGCAGTACTGAACATGCGCGGCCAGAGCGTCAGACGGTTTTCCTTGTATGCCGTGATCTGGCCGTTTTCAAACGGGCTGTTGGCAAACAAGGCAATAAAGGCCGGGCTGGCAGCCAATATGACATTGAGGGCCTGTACAGCCTTAGCCAGCGGCACCCCGGTGGTGGGGCCGTTTTGCGCTTTGGCATCAATACCAGCACTATGGCTCCAACCACGGCCATGCACCCAGTAATCGTAAATAGGCTTGGGGGCGCGGATGCGTTGGTAGGCCTGCTCATCAATCGCCATCGCGGGGTGCTGCGAAAAATTGAGCAGCACAGCATCTTCTTGGGCCAGGGTGGCCAGTACATCGGCCACTTCGTCTCGAATCCAGCCATGTAGGGTGTTTAAACCGCCGGGCTGCTCGACCGTACCCAAAGGCCCCAAGGCACTTTCTAGGTTGTTAAAACCATTGTCCACCGA
>JAIESZ010000330.1 GCA_019745615.1 Burkholderiaceae bacterium | reverse complement strand
AGCGATTTCTACTGGGTCTTCCATCGTCACGACTTCACTGACGTGGATGGCTTGTGCCCGTTCATGGGTAAAGCTCTGCAAAGCCTCAGGCAAACCCACCAGCAACAGGCGGGCGTCGGGGTGCTCGTCCAGAAACCGGCGGCACGCCGCCAAGGTGACGCGGGGGCCGTGGTCGCCCCCCATGCAATCAACAGCCAGAGTAATCATCGGAACAAATGTGGGGCTGTATGCGCAGCCGGTTCAAGAGAGAAAGCAGCGAGAAAAGCAAAGGCCCGTGCTACAAAACAAGTAGCCACGGGCCTTTGGAGGTACGAAGGTCTGAATGCGGTCAGGCAGCAGATTTATTCTTCAGCACTTGGCGGCCACGGTAAAAGCCGTTGGGGCTGATGTGGTGGCGCAGGTGGATTTCGCCAGTGGTGGCTTCGACAGCAATGCCGGGCACGTTCAGGGCATTGTGCGAACGGTGCATACCGCGCTTGGAAGGGGATTTTTTGTTCTGTTGGACAGCCATGATGGGCTCCTGGTCTTAAAAAGGGGGTTGGTAAAAACGCGATCAGCCCATTCAAAAGACACGAGGTGGGATTCGCGCGAAGCCTAAGATTATAGCAAACGCCTCAATGGCCTTCATTCTTGGGTTTTTCTACCCGCAAACTGGCCAGCGCTGCGAAGGGGTTGGGCTTTTCTGCATTGGCCGCTTCAAAATCTTCGTCGCTGGAAGCCAGTGGCACCGGCTCAGGGCATTCGTCGTGGCGGGGTACCACGGGCAGGGCCATCAGCAGCTCGTCTTCGATCAGCGTGTGCAGGTCAAAATCAGGTTCCAGCGCCAGCAGGTCTTCTTCAAACTCCTCGTCCAGCGCCTCGGCGGTGGCCTCGTCGGGCACAAAGCGGAAGGAGCGCTCCACCAGCAGGGGCACATCTACCGGCCCTAGGCAGCGCTGGCACAGCATCGGAAAGGTGGCCTCTACATGCAAATGCAGCCAAGGTTGATGGCCGTTGCCACCATCGGAGAGCATCTCAGCGTTGGCCTGCCAGTTCACATGCAAATCGGGGTGCAGCAAGCCGTGGGCTTCTTCGGCTAAACGCGCATATTTGAGCAGCGTGTCATGGCCGCTCAGTTGCCCGCTGGCCTTGGCAAAGGCTTTGATGTCCAGTTTCTCAGGGTGGAAGGTCTTGGTCATGGGGTGCAGTGTAAGAGAATCGCGGCCATGCAATCTTTCTTTCCCCCACAACGCCCACTGGTGCTGGGTTCTACCTCGCGTTATCGGCGCGAGCTGTTGCAACGTTTGCGTCTGCCCTTTGAGGTGGCCGCACCTGATGTGGATGAAACCCCGCAGTCGGGCGAAGCCCCACCAGCGTTGGCGCTGCGCTTGGCCTTGGCCAAAGCCCATGCTGTGGCCACGCAATACCCCGAAGCGGTGGTGATTGGCTCCGATCAGGTGGCCGATTTGGCTGGTCACCCGCTGGGCAAGCCCGGTAACCATGAGCGCGCCGTGGCCCAACTGGGCATGATGAGCGGCCATACGGTGATTTTTCAGACGGCGGTGGCGGTGGTCTGCCATGCCACTGGCTTTGAACAGGCAGAGCTGGCAGCGGTAGAAGTGCGCTTTCGTGCCTTGGCCGAAGACGAAATTGAACGCTACCTGCGCGCCGAGCAGCCCTACGACTGCGCGGGCAGCGCCAAGAGCGAGGGCTTGGGCATCAGCCTGCTAGATGCCATCGTGAGCGACGATCCTACGGCGTTGATTGGCCTGCCCTTGATTCGCACCTGCCGCCTGCTGCGGGCCGCCGGGATCATCCTGCCATGACCACAGCTACCTCTGAAAGCTCCAACGTGCGCGGCACCCTGTATTTGGTGCCTGCACCGCTGGATTTTGGCTGTACCAGCCAAGCCCCATTGCAAGACAGCCTGCCCGCAGCCACGCTGACGGTGGCGGCCCGGTTGACGCATTGGGTATGTGAGAACGCCAAAAGCACCCGTGCCTACCTCAAACGGGTGGAAGCCCTGTACCCCTTGGCCCAGCCGCTGCAAGCGCAACAGATTACCGAGCTGCCACGCGAAGCGCACAAAAAAGGCGATCATGGTGACAAGGGCGGTGCCGTGTTTGATGCCCGGCCCCTGCTCGCCCCGGCCTTGGCTGGACACGACATCGGGCTGGTAAGCGAAGCTGGTATGCCCGCTGTCGCCGACCCCGGCAGCTCGGTGGTGCGCGCTGCGCACGACTTGGGCCTGAACGTGGTGCCGCTGGTGGGGCCGGTGTCATTGTTGCTGGCGCTGGCGGCCAGTGGTTTGAATGGGCAAAACTTTGCTTTTGTCGGCTACCTGCCGCAAGACGCCGCCGAACGCGCCCAGCGCATCCGGGCGTTAGAGTCTTTGGCGTTGCAAAGCGGCCAGACCCAGTTGTTTATTGAAACTCCCTACCGCAACGCCGCGCTGTTGCAGGGCCTGCTGCACACTTTGCAACCCAATACCCGGCTGGCACTGGCCAGTGGCTTGACGCTGGCCGAAGCCCGTATCCAAAGCATGGCGGTGCGTCAGTGGCGTCAAAACCCTCAAGCCCCGGACAAGCACACCCCGGTGGTGTTTGCCCTTGGGCGTTGAGCCTCTGGCTGCCTGCCCCGGCCCTCAGTGGTTGTGGGCCATGCTGCTGAGCAGCACCACCACACCCATACCCAGCAGCAGCCAAGCAATCTGGGCTGCCGTCTCGCGGGCGCTCAGGCGTTTTTGCAGTTGCGGGATTAAATCGGCCAGTGCCACATAAATAAAGCTGCTGGAGGCCAGCGCCAGAAAATACGGTAGCCAGTCTTGCAACTGCGCTACCAAAAAGTAACCCACCAGCCCACCAATGGCCGTTACGGCCCCAGCCAGTGACACTTTGACCAGTGCCATGCGCCGGTTGGCGCTGCTTTGGCGCAGCACCACCAAATCGCCAATGTGGTGCGGCACCTCATGGGCCAACACCGAAACGGCGGCAATCAGCCCCAAGCGCAGGTCGGCCATAAACGCCGAAGCAATCAGTACACCATCGCCAAAGCAATGCACGCTGTCGCCCGTGATGAGCGTCCAGCCGCCGGTGCGCAAGCCACCTCCGTGTGCAGGGTGGCTGTGGCCATGATGGTGGTGGTCGTGGTGCGGGCTAGCGCCATGTTCGTGCCGGGCCGCGCTGTGCGGGTGCGCTGGTGCCTGTGGGGCTGGGGCGTCGTGGTTGTGCTCATGGCCGTGGTGCCACAGTTCGGCCTTGTCGAGCAAAAAGAAAAACACCACCCCCAGCAGCAACACGGTAAACAGATCGTGCGCGCCCGCTTGGCTCTCAAAGGCTTCAGGCAGCAGGTGCATAAAGGAGGTAGCCAACAGCGCGCCAGCGGCCAAACTGAGCAGATACTGCGGCCCCAAGCTATCGCTGCGGCCACCAAAGCGGGTGCGCAACAACAGCGCAGCAATCCAAACACTGCCAATGCCAGTGACCAAAGTGGCGATGATGATGGTGAGCAGAACCATAGCTGAAACACTTTCTTTGCAGGGATACAAGCCCCTGCGGAATCAAAAATACACGGCCAAGCAAGCAAAAAAGCCGCCCGGCAAGTGCCTGGCGGCTTGGGTGCAGCAAGGGCCGCGCTCAGGCCACGCCGTGCTGATGCAACCAATCGAGCGCCCGGTGCCAGCCATCTTGCGCCGCTTCTTTGCGGTAGCTGGGGCGGTAATCGGCATGGAAGGCATGGGGCGCATCTGGATAGAGCACAAACTGCGATGATTTGGCCGCTGCCGAGCCTTGAGCCAGGGATTTTTTCATCTTATCAACCGTGTCAAGCGGGATGCCGCTGTCTTTTTCACCGTACAGGCCCAGCACCGGGGCTTTGAGCAACGACGCTAGATCGACCGGATGCTTGGGGGTGTGGGGCGTGGCCTCGCCCACGAGGCGGCCATACCAAGCCACGCCCGCCTTGACGGGGCCGTGGGCGGCATACAGCCAAGTGATGCGCCCACCCCAGCAAAAACCAGTGACGGCCACACGGTTGGCATCGCCGCCGTGCGTGGTAGCCCAATGCACCGCACCATCGAGGTCGGCCATGACTTGGGCGTCGGGCACTTTAGACACCAACTCGGCCATCAGCTTGGCGATTTCGCTGTAACTGGAGGGGTTGCCTTGGCGCGCATACAGCTGTGGGGCAATGGCCAGATAGCCTGCCCGTGCCAAGCGTCGACAGACATCGGCAATGTACTCGTGTACGCCAAAAATTTCTTGCACTACCAGCACCACTGGCAGGCCACTTTGGCCTTCGGGCACGGTTCTGGGGGCGGCGCGGTAGGCAGGCACCTCAAAGCCCTGCACGCTAAAGCTGATCCAGCCCGCATCCAGCCCCTCGGCGGTGGTGTGGATGGCCGTTTGCGCCATCAATGGGGCGGCGGCGGCCGCATAGCCCAGCCCCAGCGCCGCGCCTAGAGCGGTGCGGCGGGTGGTGCCCGCAGCGGCACTGCGCCCCGGCAGCAAGGCATTGACATCAGAAAACCAGTCGGCATTTGGCATTTATGGGCTCCTGCAAAAATGTGCAGTCTAGGGCCAGCCCCGGCGCAGCCCTTAGGCAAGAGGGCCATGTCCGCAGATATTGTCTGGATTTGAGGGCAACCGCCCCAGAGGGGGGCGGGCATCCAACGCCACCACCCGATTGCGGCCACTCGCTTTGGCTTGGTAAAGCTGTGCATCGGCCAGTTTGACCGCTTCTGAGGCCACGGGCAGGTCGGTGGCTAGCACGGTGATGACCCCTAAGCTGACCGTGACACAGTCCAACACGCTGGATGACTTGTGCGGAATGGCCTGCTGTGCAATGCCAGCGCGTATGCGTTCGGCCAATGCCGTGGCTCCGTGGGTCTCTGCTTCAGGCAGGATGATGGCAAATTCTTCGCCGCCATAGCGTGCTGCCAGATCGGGGGCACGCTGAACCAAACTGGCAATCACCGTGGCAATTTGCCGCAGGCAATCGTCACCGCTGACATGGCCGTAGGTATCATTAAAGAGCTTGAAGTAATCTACATCAATCATGATCAGCGATAGTGGCATACCGGAACGGTGTAGCCGTGCGTGCTCACTCTCTAGCACTTCATCAAAGCGGCGTCGATTGGCCAGCCCCGTCAAACTATCGGTGTGACTGAGCAGTGCCATTCGGGCGTTGGCCTGCTGCAACTCGCTGGTGCGTTCGGCCACACGACGCTCCAGTTGGGCACGCTCTTGGGCCAGCGCGGTCAAGGCCCTGCGCCGACCCCGTGCAATTTGCTGCAATAAGCCAATCAGCACTGTCTCCACGATCAGTAGGGTAACGATGCCAACGATTTGCCAACGGTAGCTGTCCCACAGTGAAAAAGGCCGGTTGATGATCTGCGCCCCAATGGGCAAATCAGCAGGTTTGATACCAAAGCGTTCCATCACTCGGTAATCAAAAATATCACGGGTGGGCGTGGTCATGGTCACTGGAATGTCATTGACCGATATGCCATCCTCCAATACGCGCAATGCCAAATCGGCGGCGGCTCGGCCCTGCTCCGGGCCGGTGATGATATGGCCGCCAATCACACCCTGCTCCAAATGAAAATCCCAGAAGGTGTATGCCGGAAAAGGACTGATAGCCGTAATCAAGCGGCCATTTTCCGCCGGTGTCAGGGCGCGGCCTGCACCTTCGTCAGTGGCTTGGCCGCTCAAAAACAGCACGGTTTCTTGGGGCAGGCCCACCAGACGCAGGCGAATTTGCTCCACCGAGGCATCCTTCATCACCACCACATCGAAGCGCTCACGCAATTTTGGAAACACCGATTGTTCTGCTACCTCGCCAATGCGCTTGCTGCTGGCTTCCCCCGTAGAGACCACAAAGGCCAGTGTGCGGGTTTGGGGGTGAATTTTGAGCGCCATAGCCACCGTATCTTCGATGGCGATTTCTTCGTTGATGCCAGTGATGTCGGTAATGTTCTTAATGACATCAGGCCGAAAATTGTTGTAACCGCAAAATACAATGGGCAGTTCAGGAAACAAGCGAGCGCGGTGCTCGATGGCAAAGTCAAAGGCGGCATTGTCTGAAACAACCACTAGGCTGGGGCGGTAGTTGGTGTACTTGGCCTCCATGGCCTGCGCCAATGGTTCACTCTGGGCACCCTGAGGAAAGCGGCGGCTGTCGAGATACTCCATCGACAATTCTATTTTTTTGCCAGAGACGCTCAAACGCTCACGAAAGCCCTCTTCAATACCATCGCTCCACGAATAGCCTGGGTGGTAGGAGTTGATGAACAGAATATGGGCATCGGCTGGTTCAGCACCTTGCGCAGTTGCGCTGCACAGGATATACAGAACCACCAAAACCGCCAGCCAACGCGCCCACCCCAGAGCAACCATGCGCGAGAATCGGCACTGGGGGCGCAGTAGATCGATGAACAAATCTTGCATGGGGCAGGCCATTTGGCAATCAGGATTACCGCAGCCACTGAACCACCCGGTTTTGGCAGGAATCGGGGCGTGCGTCAGACCCACATGGTCTGCCCGAAAAGTTGACGTTTGTGTAAATTGTGTCCGATTGTCTTACAAAGACCATTCCACCTCGTAGAAAGCTCCACCATGCGTATTCTCTTGACCGGCTCGACCGGCTTTGTTGGTCAAACTTTGCACGCTGCTCTGACCGCAGCCGGACATACGGTGTATGGTGGCATTTCGCCGCGCCAAACACCGCGCAATGCCTTGCAAGTGCCGATGGACTTTGCTTACGATACCATGCCCGCCTTCTGGCTGCCCCGGCTCGAAGGCATGGATGCCGTGGTCAATGCGGTGGGCGTGCTGCGTGACAGCCGCGCCCGCCCGATTGCAGCGGTTCACCGCGATACCCCCATCGCTCTGTTTGAAGCCTGCGCCCAAGCCGGGGTGCAGCGGGTGGTGCAGATTTCGGCTTTGGGCATTGATGGCAGCACCACGCAATACGCCAGCACCAAGCGGGCCGCCGAAGAGCGGCTCTGGGCGCTGGCGGCGCAGCACAAGCTGCGACCGGTTATTTTGCGCCCCAGCGTGGTGTTTGGGCAGGGTGGCGACAGCAGCGCCTTGTTTATGAATTTGGCCCGGCTGCCCGTGGTGGTGTTGCCGGGGCCGGTGCTTGATGCCCAAGTGCAGCCAGTCTCGGTACACGATGTGGCCGCTGCGGTGGTAGCGCTGCTTGGCCCGGCCCAAGCTACCGTGGGCATGGTCGAGTGCGTGGGCCCCGAAGCTTTGCGCATGGGGGCCTTTATTGCCAGCCTGCGCCAGCAACTGGGCCACGGCCCGGCGTGGGTGTCGCGCATGCCCGGCTGGCTTACCAAACTGAGCGCACGGCTGGGCGACCGCGTGCCTGCATCGCCTTGGTGCAGTGAGACTCTGGCCATGTTGGGCACCGACAACGTGGGCGATGCTGCCGATTTTTCCCGTCTGCTGGGCCGACCGGCCATCCATTATCGCAAACTGGTGGCTACAGCTTGGCGCTAAACGCCTGCGGCTTTAGTGGGCCTGCTCCCAGTTGGGCCCCACGCCCACCTCGGCCAGCAAGGGCACGCGCAGGCTGGCTACCCCGGCCATCAGGCGCGGCACCTGCTGGCGCAGCCAGTCCACTTCGGACTCTGGCAGCTCAAACACCAGTTCATCGTGTACCTGCATAATCATTTTGATGCTGGGCTTTTCCGCTTCTAGCACTTTTTGCACTGCCACCATCGCCATTTTGATCAGGTCAGCCGCCGTGCCCTGCATGGGTGCATTGATGGCAGCGCGCTCGGCAGCGGCGCGGCGCGGGCCGTTGGGGGAGTTGATTTCAGGCAGCATCAACCGGCGGCCAAACACGGTTTCGACATAGCCCATCGCCTTGGCTTGGGCCTTGGTGTCGTCCATGTATTGCTTGACGCCAGGGTAACGCTCAAAGTAGCGCTGAATGTAGTTTTTGGCTGCCGTTTGGTCGATGCCCAAATTGCGCGCCAGCCCAAAGCTGCTCATGCCATAGATCAGGCCAAAGTTAATCACCTTGGCATAGCGGCGCTGCTCTGGCGTCACTTCATGCACGCTCACGCCAAACACCTCTGCTGCCGTGGCCCGGTGTACGTCCAAGCCATGCTGAAAGGCGTGTAGCAGTGCATGGTCGCCGCTCAAGTGCGCCATGATGCGCAGTTCAATCTGGCTGTAATCGGCGCTGGCAATCACACAGCCGGGCGCTGCCACAAAGGCTTCGCGCACGCGCCGCCCTTCGGGGGTGCGGATGGGAATATTTTGCAGATTGGGCTCATTGCTAGACAAGCGCCCGGTCACGGCCACCGCCTGCGCGTAATGGGTATGCACGCGCCCTGTGCGCGGGTGTGCCATGCCCGCCAATTTGTCGGTGTAGGTTCCTTTGAGCTTGCTTAACGAGCGGTGCTCCAAAATTTTGGCGGGCAGGGGGTAGTCCAGCGCCAGCTTTTCTAGCACTTCTTCGTCGGTGCTGCGTGCGCCGGTAGCGGTTTTCTTCACCACCGGCATGTCCAGTTTGTCGAAGAAAATTTCGCCCAACTGTTTGGGGCTGTTCAGGTTGAATGGCTGCCCGGCCAGTGCATAGGCTTCTTGCTCTAGTTCCACAATGCGCTCGCCCAATTGCTGGCTTTGCGCGGCCAGCAGTGGCGCATCAATCAGCACGCCGTGGCGCTCGACATGGTAGAGCACCTCGCTGCTGGCGATTTCGAGCGCGTAAATGGCGCGCAGCTTGTCATGCGCTGCCAGCAGCGGCCACAGCGCTTGGTGGACGTCCAGTGTCTGGTCGGCGTCTTCGCAAGCGTAGGCGGCGGCTTTGTCCACCGGGACTTGGGCAAACGGAATTTGGTGTACGCCCTTGCCGCACAAATCCTCATAGCTAATGCCGCTGCGCCC
>JAIESZ010000035.1 GCA_019745615.1 Burkholderiaceae bacterium | reverse complement strand
GCCCAACAAAGACAAACCATTGACCGCCTAGAGCCTACCGTCGCTTTGGGCTTGCTGGCCCATGCACAAACTTTCTGCCCGCCATTGAACGAAATTGTGATGGCAGCACAGACCATCCGCCGCGTCGTTTGGAACGGGCAGGTCATGACGGCCACCGAACGCGGCAGCGAACAAAAGCTCAAGGCAGTGTTAGAGCAAATTGGCCAAACCGGCGCACGTACCAATGAAGTCTTCAACCAGTCGATCAGAGATTTGTATGGCACGGTATTAGGTTCGCGCACCCGCGACAGCGAATTGTTGACACGGCTTTTGGTAGATTTGCTCGACCGCAATTTGTATGAGCGTGCCAACGATTGCCGTTGGTGGGCCCAAACCCCAGAACTGGGCGCTTTGCTATCGGATCCCCAGCCTGACGCAGCGGCGTTGGCCCGCATCACTGCGGTGCTGGAACGCATCAATGCCCTATATACCGTGTACGCGCGTTTGGTGGTCTATGACCGGCAAGGGCAGATTTTGGCGGCCAGCCATGCCCGCCTGAACGATGGCAGCAGTGTCTTGGACTTACAGATAGATGCCCAAACACTCACCGACGTGTTGGCACTCTCAAATACCCAAGCCTACCATGTTGTGCCTTGGCATGAGTCAGCGTTGTGTGACGGGCAGGCCACCTATATTTACCATGCCGCCATCCGCACTTCAGGCCCTCATCCGACAGCCGTCGGGGGCATTGGTATTGTGTTTAACGCACCGCAAGAATTTCAGGCCATGCTCTCTGATAGCACCAGAGAAAAGCCTGGTGTGCAAACAGCGTTTTTAAACCGCCAAGGGCTGGTGCTGGCGAGCACCCATGCAGACTATCCGTCGGGTAGCAATTTGGTATTACCACCTGAGCTACTGCAATTGAAGGCGGGCCAGAGCTTGTCGCAAGTGATGGTGTTAGATGGTTACTATTGCATTATTGGTTGTGCAGCATCTTCTGGTTATCGAGAATTCAAGCGCAGTGATGGCTACCGTGAGGATGTGCTGGCAGTCTCGTTTGAGCCTTTGGGGGCTGTGCAGGGGAGTGCCGTAGAGGCGGTGCGTCGGCAGCGTGCCGCCCTGCTGACGGAAGTGCCTGTCAGTGACGGACGAGAGATGGCTACTTTTTTTGTCGGCCCCTCTTTGCTGGCGCTGGACGCCCATAATGTGCTTGAAGCCTTGCCTGCCAGCGCCATTGCACCTGTGTCGGCGGGACGGCGGCCTTACTGTGTGGGCACCCTAGCGCGTAAAGCCCAAGGTAGCATCTCCAGCTATGTCTGGGTTTTTGACCTAGGGCACTTGTTGTCGGGGCAAGCCTCTGTTTGGACGCAGGATAGCCAAGTCATTGTGTTGGAACATGGTCAACAATGTGTTGGTC
The DNA here is from genome assembly GCA_019745615.1 of Burkholderiaceae bacterium. Taxonomy (GTDB): domain Bacteria; phylum Pseudomonadota; class Gammaproteobacteria; order Burkholderiales; family Burkholderiaceae_C; genus Simplicispira. Next base: position 7,426 of record JAIESZ010000035.1, on the reverse strand, counting down.
TGCTGGTGAGCGATTTGCACGGGGTGGGCACGTTTTCCCAGCAGCGCATTGTCAAGGCCCCCACGTTGTCAGGCAATGCGGGTAAGTTGATTACGCATTTGGTCAAAGTGCATCCGGGGCAAATGTTGATCCAATGTGTAGATGTTGGCCAGTTGTTGGCGCTGATCTATCGGCATCCGGTTACAGGTGGCATCACAGAGACTTTGGCCGCCTAGTTGAGGCCAGTTTGGTAGAAAACCCCCCATTGCTGCACGCAGATAGGCACAATGTGGGGTTATGTCTATGTCGATTTCTCATGCTGGCGGTTTGGCGCTGGCCTTGTGGGTTTTGGCAGCGCCGATGTCGGCTGCTGCCACAGCTTGTCCGCAACATTTTGTGGCTGGCCAGCCGCCAATCATCACTCAGGCCAAGCTCAAGCCGCGCACCCAAGAAGTGTGTTTTGTAGCTTATGCTGTGTTGCATTCGGGGGTGAGCCGTACGCCTCTGTATGCCGCAGAACACTTGCAGCGTGATAATCTGGTGCTGGCTAAAAAACTCTCGCGCAAGGATTCTTTCCATGCGGAGACTGCTTTGCCCCCCTCTGATCGGGCTGAACTGGACGATTACCAGCGCAGTGGTTACGACCGGGGCCACCTAGCTCCCAATGCCGATATGCCCACCCGTGAGGCACAACGGGAGTCTTTTTCTTTGGCTAATATGGTGCCACAAATTCATGCCAACAATGCCGGAGTTTGGGCAGGCATTGAGGCTGCCGCCCGCAGTTTAGCCATGGAAGAAGGCGAAGTGTATGTGGTGAGTGGGCCAGTTTTTGTGGGTAGCAATATCAAAAAAGTGGGCAATGTGTTGGTGCCAACCCATTTATGGAAAGCTATTTATAGCCCTAAACAGCAACGTGCTGGTGCTTACCTTATCACCAATGATGAAGCCAAAGACTACGCTTCCATGAGTATCGTTGATCTAGAAAAAATGGTTGGCTTGAACGTATGGCCTAGCTTACCCCTCAAGGTACGCGAGGCAGGTATGACCTTGCCAAAACCACAGTCGCAACGTGGTGGTGGCGAAAGAAACAAAAATCAAAATCAGCCAGCACCTGAGGAGTTCCAGTTGAAAGACTTTGCTCGCGGTGTGATTGATTTGATTCAGCGTGCGATGCAGAAGTAATTTTTGAGGAGCTTTTCTGATGCAACATTTTAAGCCCTATGACAATGAGAGCGAAGTGATTCGCATTGGTAATTTAGAGATTGAAAACCGAGTAGATCGGGTGGTATTGATGGGTGATTTGGTTTTGACTAAGGACAAGGCCGGTTTGGAGTTGGCAAAAGAGTTACAAATTTTGGCAGCTCGCGTAGTTAAAGCTTTAGAGAAACAAAAAAAATTACCAGACACTGTAGAAATTAAGCCGCTGGTGGTGGTTGAGAACCCGTTTATTTGATAAATTTATTTTATATTTTTCAATTTCTTCGTGTTTTTATAAATTCATGTAAGTTACTTTCAAAGATGTAGGGCAAGGGATTGTTGAATAGAAGCGCTAGTCAGGGGCTGTTTTCCCCAGAAGCAGGAGTATCGAAGGGGGCCTCTGGAACCACACGCTCCCAGACTTGATCGGGTGCAGAGGACTCCCCTGAGGCAGGCATTTCCGGACGTGGTGGCAGGTCAGGGGACGGTACCACCACGCCAGGAAATACAGGCACAGGGGCTGCGGACTCTGTAATTTCGGGCGCAGACGGTACCGCCTCAGGTGGCAGTGGGGCCGGTTTACGGGGCAGTATGGGCGCTGTCTCGGTCACAGGCGCTTTAGCCCACCACTCTTGCAGCCAGTCATGCAGGCGCTCTTTGAAGTCTGACCACCAGCGCGAACGCGGTGTGTTGACAAAACGCACACGGCCATCAATTTGCTTGCTGCGCAGCGCTTGTTGGAAAACCTCACCCACGATGGGCAGCGCACTGCGCGCGCCTTGGCCCCAATGGTCGCTGCGCAGGGTAATGCGGCTATCGTTAAAGCCCGCCCAAGCGCCAGCCACCAATTGCGGGTGCATCAAAATAAACCAGCCATCGGCGTTGTCTTGGGTGGTGCCGGTTTTACCGGCCACGTCGGCCTCGATACCGTACCGGCTGCGGATGGCACGGCCTGTGCCTTGGTCAATGACACCGCGCAAGGCGTCACGCAGGTCTTCAGCCACTGGCACCGGCATCACTTTTTGCGGGCGCACCATAGAAAACTCTTGCAATACTTGGCCTCGGCGGTTTTCGATGCGTGTGACCCACACCGGCTCGACATAACGGCCTGTATTGGCGATGGTGCCATAGGCCGCCACCATTTCTTTGAGCGTGACGGGGCTGCTGCCCAGCGCCAGCGCAGGCACAGGATCGAGTTTGCTCTCGCGCACGCCCATCGCACGGGCCAGTTGCACCACTTTGTCTGGCCCCACCTGTTGCATCAGTTGGGCGGTGATGGTGTTTTTGGATTGTGCCAAGGCGGTGCGCAAGCTCAGGGCTTGGCCGCTGGGCGGCCCACCATCGCTAGGACGCCAAACTTCACCACCAGGCAGCTTGATTTCTACTGCTTGATCCATCAACGTATCGCTGGGGTGCATCCCCTGCTGAAAGGCAGCTCCATAGACAAAGGGCTTGAAGGTAGAGCCGGGCTGGCGGCGCGCCTGCTGCACGTGGTCAAACGCATCTTGGGCAAAATCTCGGCTGCCTACCCACGCACGGATGGCTCCGCTTTCTGGCTCCAAGGCCAAAAAACCTGCCTGCACCCGCACTTTGTTTTGGCGCAAGGTGCGTAAGAAGGAGGTGTCGGCCAGCAAGGTTTTGGCTGCCTCGTCGGGGGTTTGGCCTTTAGCAACCGCCGCACGAAACTCAGGCGACTCACGCACCAAGGCTTCTACCAAGGGATTGCGTGGATTCCAGCCATTGCGCTGGTTCCAAGCACCATCGGCCACCGCCTGTAATTGGCGGCCTTGGCGTGCCACGGCTTGATTAGCCAAGGCTTGCAGACGAGAGTCGATGGTGGTGTGAATCACCAGTCCCTCGGTGTAGAGGTTGTAACCGTTGCGGTCGGCCCACGCAATCAGCCATTTGCGCAGTTGTTGGGCAAAATGGGGGGCTGGGCCTTGCGGCTCGGTTTGGCGCTCAAAATCAATGCGCAGTGGGCGTTTTTTCAGGGCTTCAAACTGGGCCGGTGTGAGCTTGTCGCGCTTGACCATCTGCGCCAGCACGGTGTTACGCCGGTTTTGCGCCCGCTCCGGATTGAGCACTGGGTTGTAATAACTCGTGCCCTTGAGCATGCCAATCAGGGTGGCGCTTTGCAGTACTGTGAGTTTGTCGGCTGAGGTATCAAAATAGGTGCGTGCCGCCATCTCAATACCGTAGGCGTTGTACAAAAATGGTACGGTATTGAGGTATGTCTCTAGGATTTCTTCCTTGGAGTAGAGCATCTCAATTTTGAAGGCGGTAATGGCCTCCTTGAGCTTGCGCGTGAGCGTGGGGGCACGGCCAATTTCTTCGGGGAAGCGATTGCGCGCCAATTGCTGGGTAATGGTAGAGCCACCTTGGCGATCCCCCGAAAAAGTAGCCAGTGCGGCCCCCACCAGTCGCCGGGCATCCATGCCCCAGTGCTGGTAAAAACGGTGATCTTCGGTGGCAATGAGGGCATCGACTACCGGTGGGGAAATGCTTTTGAGCGGCACCCATTCACGGTGCGCCCATTTGTATTCGGCCAGCAGTTTGCCATCGCGTGAGAGCACTTGGGCCGGTTGTTCGGTTTTGGCTTTGCGGATGTCACTGATGGCCGGGGTGAACGGAATCAGCAGCAGGGTATAGAGCAACAGCAGCAGCGGGCCTGCGGCCAGCGCGGCCCACAGGGTACGACGATTGGGGCGGCGCACATGCGCTACCAGCGTCTGGCGCAACAGCACGCCCACGGCCAGCAGGCGCGTCTGAGCAGAAAGCAAAACCGGGGGCATCCAGCAGAGAATCGTTGGTGCGTTTTACGGCGTGGGAGGGGCCAACAGCGCCAGCAAACCGGCTTCGTCTAATACCGGCAGGCCCAGCTCTTGCGCCTTGGCGAGTTTGCTGCCAGCTTCGGCACCGGCCACCACATAGCTGGTTTTTTTACTGACCGAACCAGAGACTTTGGCTCCCGCAGCCTCTAGCATGTCTTTAGCGGCATCGCGGCTCAGGGTGGGTAGGGTGCCCGTCAGGACGATGGTTTTACCGGCCAAGGGTTGCAGCGCCCGCTCCGACGGTGCCCCTTCGGGCCAAGCGATGCCACAAGCGCGCAATTGTTCTACCACTTCACGGTGGTGGGGCTGGTCAAAAAACAGGCGCAGGCTTTGCGCTACCACCGGCCCGACATCATTAACCTGCAACAGTTGCTCTACCGTGGCGTCCATGATGGCGTCTAAGCTGCCAAAATAGCGCGCCAAATCTTTGGCCGTCGATTCACCCACATGGCGGATACCCAAGGCAAACAAAAACCGGGGCAGGGTGGTTTGTTTGGATTGCTCCAGCGCGGCCAGAATGTTCTGTGCCGATTTTTCAGCCATGCGCTCTAAGGCCACCAAGGCGGTGAGGCCTAGGCGGTACAAATCGGGCAGGGTACGCACGACACCCGCATCGACCAACTGATCGACCAGCTTGCCGCCCAAGCCTTCGATATCCATCGCCCGCCGGGCTGCAAAATGCAAAATAGCTTCTTTGCGCTGGGCTGGACAGAACAGGCCGCCAGTGCAGCGATATTCGGTCTCGCCGGGTTCACGCACTACAGCACTGCCACACACGGGGCAAGCGGCAGGCATACGAAAGTTAGCCACATAGGGCTGGCGAGCAAGCAACGCTCCATCACCAGTGGTATCTGCCACCTGCGGCACCACCCCCACCACTTCGGGAATGACATCACCGGCCCGGCGCACAATGACCTGATCGCCCACCCGCACTTTTTTGCGGCGTAGTTCAAACAAGTTGTGCAAAGTGGCATTAGTGACAGTGACGCCACCGACAAACACTGGGGCCAAGCGGGCCACCGGCGTGAGTTTGCCGGTGCGGCCCACTTGGATGTCGATGCCCTCCACCAAGGTCAGCATCTCTTGCGCAGGGTATTTGTGCGCCACGGCCCAACGCGGTTCACGGGTTTTGAAACCCAGCTCCTGCTGCAAGACCAAATCATCGACCTTATAGACAACGCCATCAATATCGTAGGGCAACTGATCGCGCTGTTGACCAATGCGCTGGTGAAAGGCCATCAGCGCCTCTGCACCCACCACCTGCTGCACCTGCTCGGCCACCGGGAAGCCCCAGCCTTTGAGGGTTTGCAACAGGGCGTAATGGGTTTGCCACAGCGGCGCACCCTCGGCAGCGGGGGAAACATCACCCACGCCATAGGCAAAAAAGCGCATCGGGCGCTGGGCGGTGATGTTGGCATCCAACTGGCGCACAGCCCCAGCCGCAGCATTGCGGGGGTTGACGAAGGTTTTTTGCCCACGCGCACGCTGTTCTTGGTTGAGGCGGTCAAAATCGGCCCGGCCCATATAGACCTCGCCGCGCACTTCTAACACCGGGGGAACGCCAGCGGGCAAAGACAGCGGTATCTGCCGAATGGTGCGGATATTGTGCGTGACGTCCTCGCCCACCTCGCCATCGCCACGGGTAGCGGCCTGCACCAGCAGGCCGTTTTCGTAGCGCAGGCTCATCGCCAAGCCATCAAATTTGGGTTCGGCCACATAAGCAATGGGCGCTCCGGCGATCACTTCCAGCGCTAGCGGGCACAAGGCCGGACGCTCACCGCGTTCGGCGCGCTTGTGTTCCGTGGCCAGATAGGAGCGCAATTGCTGCTCGAATTTTTCTGCCCCAACCGCCGTGACGTCGGTTTCGGTGCGAATGGACAGCATGGGCAGGGCATGGCGTACCGGAGCCAATCCATCCATCACTGCGCCAATGATGCGCTGCGTGGGCGAGTCTGGAGTGACCAGAGCAGGATGTTCAGCCTCTAGGGCCTGCAAACGCTGGTAGGCACGGTCGTATTCGGCATCGGGCACCTCTGGGGCATCTTGGACGTAATACTGCTGCGCCCAACGGTGCAGGCGGGCGCGCAGGCTGGCCGCTTCGGTGGCGGCTTGGGCTGTGCTGGTGGGCCCGCCTTCTGGCAGGGCCGCAAAAAGATCAAGCGATGCAGTCACAGTGACAGACCCAGACATCAACTGAACAGACGCCGTGCCAGCGCCGAGCCTGCCGACAGGCCGTGGCCATCGAGTTGGTCGTAAAGCAGTTCTAAATCGGTGGCAATGGGGTCCATCGCCATCGTCGGCAAGGGCTGGCCGTTTTGGTCGCACAGCACACCATCCATGACACGGCAGAGCACGGTAGCAATCTCACGCAAACGGGTAAAAGGCTGCTCAGAGCGGTTGACTTGGGCCACATCCAAACTGAGCATTAAATCGCGCACGGCGGACTGCTCCAAATCTTCGGCCAGAGCGGCTTGGGTGTCAAAAGCCAGTATGAGCAGCGGTGGCATACCGGGCGTGGGGGCGGGCAACAACATCCGCCCTGCCATCGAGGCAGGCACAAAACCGAGACGCGAGGCATTTTGTTGCAGATAACCTGCACTCCAAGCGGCTTGGCGGGCGCGCAACATAAAGCTCAATTGGGCATCGTGCTGGCCCGCAAAATCATCCAACGATTTGGCGCGGGCCACTTCATGCAGCATTTCTGGAAATTCTGCCGCTGCGTGCAGCGTGTCGGCAAAAGCTTGCACTTTTTGCAGGAATTCAGAGAACTCAATCTCGTTCAAGGCCCCAGTGCGGTTGGCTAACTGCACGCCCGCCTGAAAACGGTTGTAGCGCTGGTTGGCGGCTGGGTGTTCCCACTGCTGGCTACTCTCGTTCCAGCCTTCAATGGCAAACTGTTTGCTACCAACGCGGCGGGTAGGGGGCAGGGCCGCCAGCACGGCATCACCGGGCACGGCCTGCTCGCAGTGCAGCGTGGCAATCGCATCAATCAGCTTGTCCAGCCCCAAACGACGGTCTGGCACGGAAGCGGGCTTGGCGGCAAGGGGTGGGGCTGCCGGTGCGGGTGCAGGTGCGCCCGCAGCATGGGAGGAGACATCTTCGGTACGATCTTCCTGCAAGGGCGCATCGACATGGATATCGTGCAAGGGCGGCGCTGGTGGCACGCCATGCAGGGCCTGATCGAGCAGGTGGTCAAAAGCAGGCTCTTGGCGCAATGCCGGTTCAGCCGCAGCAGCCCCCGGTTCGGCGGGCTTGGGCTTTTTGGGGCTGTTGCGGTGGTTTGTCCAAGCGTTGTAGGCGACGATCAGGGCCAGCAACACGGCGCCAATGACGGCCAGACTGATTTGCAAGTTGCTCATGGGTGTGGTGTGCGGGTAAATGATGTTCAGGTGGCATCGGCCATCGACAGGGCCGACTCC
>JAIESZ010000293.1 GCA_019745615.1 Burkholderiaceae bacterium | reverse complement strand
CAAATCAACTCGGCGATAAGCCAACTGAGCCAGACCACGCAGCAAAACGCGTCCAGCTCTGAAGAGCTGGCGGCCACCGCCGAAGAAATGAGCGGCCAAGTCGAGCAGTTGCAGCAAACGATGGCTTTCTTCAAAATCCAAGACACTGGCCGTCAGGCACACAAACCTGTACCAGCCCACACAGCACGAACCACCTTGGGCGGTGCAGCACATGTCAAAATCGGTGGGCGCAGGTCTGGCAATGTCCTGCCAACCAAAGCGTTCATGGAGTCGGCTGGTTCGAGCGGCGTGGGCACGTTGGACACGGGCGACACGGAAATTGACGAAAGCAAGTTCACCAAGTTCTGAAAGGCAGCACCATGAACCAACTCGTCCAAGCATCAGCTAAATCGGCCCATACAACGGTACAAGAAAACCAGCAGTACCTGACGTTTTTGCTCAATGGCGAGCCCTTCGCTATTGGTATTTTGTGTATCAAAGAGATCATTGAGTACAACGGTCTGACCGAAGTGCCGATGATGCCCCATTGCATCCGTGGCGTGATTAATTTGCGTGGCGCGGTGTTGCCTGTGCTGGATTTAGCTGTGCGTTTTGGCAAAAAGCCGGGCGCAGTGAGCAAAAAGACCTGTATCGTGATCGTGGAGGTGAAGATGGGCGAAGAAAGCCACGACATGGGCGTGGTGGTCGATGCCGTCAATGCAGTGCTAGAGATTCCGCGCAATGAGATTGAGCCTGCACCAGCCTTTGGTGCCAAAATCCGCACCGACTTTATTGAAGGTATGGGCAAGGTCAATGGTCATTTTGTGATTTTGCTCAACGTCAATGAAGTGTTGTCGATTGATGAAATTGGTTCTATGGGACGGGCGGCGGCGGCAGTGGCCGATACGGTGTCATCAGCATCGGCACTGGGTAGCTGAACAACCCTATGCCGCGTTTTGGCTTCCTTGCATGGTAGCCATGCAACATGACTACACCTCTGAACGATCAAGAGTTTGCGCTGTTTCAACGGTTTATCTTTGACGCCGCTGGTATCACTTTGCCAGACTCGAAAAAGGCACTGGTCAGTGGGCGGTTGGCCAAACGTCTGCATTTCTTTCAACTGGAAAGTTACAGCGAGTATTTCCACCTACTGCACAGCGGACACAACCCTGCCGAACTGCAGATGGCGATTGACCTGCTGACCACCAACGAGACCTATTTTTTTCGCGAATCTAAGCACTTTGATTTGCTGCGTCAACAGGCTAAAGTTGCCCGTGGGCGCACCGCCATGTTCCGAGTTTGGAGCGCGGCCAGCTCTAGTGGTGAGGAAGCTTACAGCATTGCGATGGTGTTGGCCGATGTTTTGGGCACTGAAACCCCTTGGGAGGTGGTGGGCTCAGACATCAGCACCAAGGTGTTGCGTGGCGCGGCCAGGGCACACTACTCGATGGAGCGCGGGCGTAACATCCCGACGGACTATTTGCGCCAGTTTTGCCTGCGTGGCACACAGGAATACCATGACACCCTGCTCATAGACCGCAGTTTGCGCCAGAAGGTGCATTTTCGCCAACTCAACCTCAATGCTACCCTGCCCCAACTGGGGCTGTTCGATATCGTGTTTTTGCGCAACGTGATGATCTACTTCAATGATGCCACTAAACGCGAAGTGGTAGCCCGTGTTATTACGGCCATCAAGCCGGGTGGATACTTTCTCATTGGCCATGCCGAGAGCCTCAACGACATCACCCACGAGGTGCAGCCGCTCGCGCCATCGATTTACCGCAAAAAACCATGACATGGCGCACCTGAACGATTTGATCGACATTTTTCTCAAGCCTGGAGAGTATTTTGTCGGAGACGCCAATTACCAGATACGCACTATGCTAGGCTCTTGCGTGTCTATCACCTTGTGGCACCCTGCCAGCCGCATCGGTGCCATGTCGCATTTCTTGCTGCCCACACGCAACCTCGTAGACACCGGTGTGCAGCCCTTGGATGCCCGTTATGGAGATGAAGCACTGCAACTGATGTTGGCCGAACTAGCCCAAGCAGGCATCAAGCCACAACAATGCCAGAGCAAAATCTTTGGCGGTGGCAATATGTTTCCTAAGCAAACCCGCAAGGGGCTGATCCACATTGGGCGCAAGAATGGCGAAGCCGCCCGAACCCTGCTGTGCGCCCACGGTATTCCTATTGTCTCGGAGAGCCTGTTTGGCATTGGCCACCGGCAAATTATTTTTGATGTCAGTACGGGGGATGTCTGGTCACACCAGGTTAAGCCCTCACCCATTCCCCCTTCGCCATGAAACGTATCAAAGTAATTGTGGTGGACGACTCCGCCGTAGTGCGCCAAGTTGTCACCGCCCTGCTCGAAGCCGACCCCGAAATTCAGGTGCTGGCCGCAGTGGCCGACCCGATTTTGGCCATGTCACGCATGGCCCAGCAGTGGCCTGATGTATTGGTGCTCGACATCGAGATGCCACGCATGGACGGCATCACCTTTTTGAAAAAGATCATGGCCGAACGCCCGACGCCGGTGGTGATTTGCTCTACCCTGACGGAAAAGGGTACCCAAACCTCGCTGGCGGCGCTGTCTGCGGGGGCCGTGGCCATCATTACCAAGCCCAAGTTGGGGCTTAAGCAGTTTTTAACGGATGCCAGCGACGATTTGACCTCTGCCGTCAAGGCGGCGGCACGGGCCAATGTGCGCAAATTGCAGCCGCGCGATAAGCTCACGGCAGATGCTATTTTGCCTGCCGTAGATAGCACCCGCCAAGCCATGATCCAGACCACCGAGCGCGTGGTAGCGCTGGGCACCTCTACGGGCGGCACGCAGGCGCTGGAGGTGGTACTCACGGCGCTGCCCAGAGTGTGCCCCGGTATTGTGATTGTGCAGCACATGCCAGAGCAATTTACGGCAGCCTTTGCCAATCGTTTGAACGGCTTGTGCCAAATTGAGGTGAAAGAAGCGCAAAACAATGACCGCGTGATGCTAGGGCGGGCGCTGATTGCCCCCGGTGGTAAACACATGCTGCTGCGCCGCAACGGAGCGCAGTATTTTGTTGAGGTGGTGGATGGCCCGCTGGTCAATCGGCACCGTCCTTCGGTGGATGTGTTGTTTCGCTCGGTGGCCAAGAGTGCTGGGGTCAATGCGCTGGGTGTCATCATGACGGGCATGGGCGACGATGGTGCCGCCGGGCTGCTGGAAATGCGCAAAGTGGGCGCACAAACGCTGGGCCAAGACGAAAGAAGCTGCGTGGTTTATGGAATGCCCAAAGAGGCGGTCAAGCGCGGTGCTGTGATGCGTGCAGTGCCACTCGAATCGATTGCCCGCGAAATCCAAGCGCAGTTGTCGCTATAGCCTGCTATCCACTTGCACCGAGGAAGCTGGCCCCTGCGCCAGTGCCCAAACCACATGCTCGCGCACCAGCGTGCTGCTATCGGCCATACGCTGTTGCAGTGCAGTGCGCAAATCGAGCGCTTGTTGGCTATCAGCGGTGCGTAGGGCGTTGCCCAAGGCCACGGCCACGTTGCGCAACCAGCGTTCATGGCCAATACGGCGGATCGGGCCGCCCTCGGTCAGGCGCAAGAAGGTGGCTTCATCCCAAGAAAATAGGTGAATGAGTTGTTGGCCCGACACACCGCTGCGTTGGTCAAAATCGGGCAGGGTACTGGTCTGGGCAAACTTGTTCCACGGGCAAACCAGTTGGCAATCGTCACAGCCATAAATGTGATTGCCCAGCAGGGGGCGCAACTCCAAAGGAATGGGCCCACTGTGCTCAATGGTCAGGTAAGAAATGCAGCGGCGTGCATCTAGCCGGTATGGTGCCACGATGGCTTGGGTGGGACAAATATCCAAGCAAGCCGTGCATTGGCCGCAGTGTGCGCTGACCGGCTCAGTAGGCTCCAAGGCCAAGTCGATGTAGATTTCGCCTAAAAAGAACAGCGAACCAGCTTGCCGGTGCAGCACCAGCGTGTGTTTGCCGCGCCAGCCTTGGCCGCTGCGGGCGGCTAGTTCGGCCTCTAGCACTGGAGCCGAATCGGTAAAGACGCGGTGGCCCAGCGGCCCTACCGCCTGCGCCAGCTGGTCGGCTAACTTTTGCAGTCGGGCGCGCAACACCTTGTGATAATCGCGGCCACGGGCATACATTGAGACCACACCCTGCGCAGGTTGCTGCAAACGCGCAAACTCTAGCGCCTGCCAACCGGCGGGGGTGGTGCGCGGCAGGTAGTCCATGCGTGCGGTAATCACGCTGACGGTGCCTGGCACCAGTTCTGCCGGGCGCGCCCGCTTGAGGCCGTGCGCTGCCATATAGTGCATATCGCCGTGGAACCCTTGCTCCAGCCACTGTATCAACCCCGCTTCTGCGCTGGATAAATCTACACCGGCCACGCCAATTTGGGAAAATCCCAATTCGCGCGCCCATTGCCGAATTTGAGGAACGAGTTGACTGCTGCTTACCACCATTGCCCGATTGTAGAAACTACCGCTCCCCCGGTGGTGTTCACATGGCACCATGAAGACGACACCGCCCGTTTTGCCCAGCAGTTGGCGGTGCAGCCACTGCTGGCCGATGCCTTCATTACCCTGCATGGCGACCTAGGGGCGGGTAAAACCACGTTGGTGCGTCACCTGCTGCGCGCCTTGGGCGTGCAAGGGCGTATTAAAAGCCCCACCTACGCCGTGGTAGAGCCGCACCAGACAGAAAGGCTGTCTATCTATCACTTTGATTTTTATCGCTTTGATGACCCGCGTGAGTGGGAGGATGCAGGTTTTCGGGATATTTTTGCCAGCTCTGGCCTGAAACTGGCTGAATGGCCTGAAAAGGCGCAATCGGTTTTGCCCTTGGCCGATGTGGCCATTACCCTAGAAGCCTTGGACGAAGACGTCCGCCAAGCCACGCTGCAAGCGCATACCCTGTGCGGCCAGCAATTGCTGCAAGGATTGCTGGCATGAATTTTGATCTTTATCCCCTGACAAGTACCCGGCGCGCCCTGTTGCAACGCGGTGGACTGGTGTTGCTACTGGGTACCAGCGAGTTGGCCCGTGGTGCTGGCATTTTGGCAGTGCGCGTCTGGCCTGCTGCTGACTACACGCGCCTGACCATCGAGTCTGATACCCCACTCAAAACCAAGCAATTTTTTATCACTAAGCCGCCCCGGTTGGCCGTGGATATCGAGGGCATAGAGCTGAATGCTCAACTGCGGGAGCTGGTGGCCAAGGTGCGCGCTGATGACCCGAACATTGCAGGCATCCGCGTGGGCCAAAATGCCCCGGAGGTCGTACGGCTGGTGATTGATCTCAAGCAGGCAGCGCGGCCCCAAGTGTTTGCCTTGCCCCCCGTGGCTACCTATGGACATAGGCTGGTGTTGGACTTGTATCCAGCCACCCCCGTCGATCCGCTAGAAGCGCTGATTGCCGAGCGGCTACGCGAACCGACATCGGCCAGCGCCAACAAACCATCTGCCGCACCCAGTCCAACAGGAGGTACCGTCGATCCGCTTGATGAGTTGATCGCCAAGCACGGGAGCAATAACCCCAGTAGCTTTACTACCCCGCGTCCTGCATCCCCTGCGCCGCCTCCTTCCCAAGCACCCAAAACCAGCCCAGCCTCCAGCGCCCCACGCCAGACCGACCGGCTCATCATCATTGCCCTAGACCCCGGCCACGGCGGCGAAGACCCCGGTGCTATTGGCCCCAATGGCACCCGCGAAAAAGACATCGTGCTGCGCGTGGCGCACCTGCTGCGCGAACGTATCAACCGCACGACGGTGGCGGGCAACCCGATGCGGGCCTACCTGACCCGTGATGCCGATTATTTTGTGCCTCTGGGCACCCGCGTGCAAAAAGCGCAGCGGGTACAGGCCGATTTGTTTGTCAGTATCCATGCCGATGCTTTTACCAATCCAGATGCCCGTGGTGCCAGCGTTTTTGCTTTGAGCCAAGGCGCGGCTTCTAGCACGGCGGCGCGTTGGTTGGCGAACAAAGAGAACCAAGCCGACTTGGTGGGCGGCATCAATGTGCGGGCCAAAGACCAGCATGTGCAGCGCGCTCTGTTAGACATGAGCACTACGGCACAAATCAACGACAGCCTGAAACTTGGCAGCGTGCTGTTGGGCGAAATTGGCAACCTAGGCAGGCTGCACAAGCCGCGCGTGGAACAAGCGGGTTTTGCTGTGCTCAAAGCCCCTGATATTCCCAGCGTGTTGGTAGAAACCGCCTTTATCAGCAACCCAGAGGAAGAAGCCAAGCTGCGCAGCGTCAACTACCAAGAGCAACTAGCCGATGCGCTGATGCGTGGCATTACGCGCTACTTTGCCAAGAACCCGCCGTTGGCGCGCAGCCGCTCGGTGTAGCGCTTGTTTTTAATATACCGCAGGCTCGCCCGCAGGCCGGGTTTTAAAGCGTTTGTGTACCCAGTAATACTGACCCGGTATGGGGTCGATGTAGCGTTGCAGCTCTTGGTTCATGCGTGCTGTGTCGGCCTCTACATCGCCGCTGGGGAAATGTTCCCACGCTGGGGTGATCTCAGCCACATAGCCGGTGGGCGTTAGGCGCGTGACCATGCCCACTACCTTGGCCCGCCCCAGCCGGGCAAAGCGCGACAGCGACGGCACGGTGGCTGTTTTTACCCCATAAAACGGTACAAAAATGGACTCGTTCGGGCCAAAATCCATATCGGGCAGCAAATAGAGCAGACCCCCTTGGCGCAGATTGGCAATGATGGGTTTGACACCATCGGCACGGTTGAGCATGCGCACATCGCCAAAGCGTTGGCGGCCCTGCATAAACCAGGCATCTACGGCGGGATTGGGGTGGGTAGAGAAAATCGAGGTAAAAGCGCGGCTGGTGTGCAAGGGCAGCGCCAGTCCACCGGCATCCATACCGTAAAAATGCGGTGCAAAAATGATGGTGGGGATATCGCCCTCCAGCTCATGCAGTGCGCCTTGTAACTGCACCCGCTTTAAGACCAGCTCCGGCGGTGCGGCCCACAGCCAACTGCGATCCAAAAAAGTTTGGCAAAAGACGACAAAACACTCACGTGCCCACGCCTTGCGCTGCGCAGCGCTGGCCTGCGGAAAGCACAGTGCTAAATTGCGCAGAGCTATCTTGCGCCGGGGGGCTGCCAGCACAAATAACAAGCGCCCAATCAGCCAGCCCAAGCCGCGCAGCACACGCAAAGGCAGCCGCGCCAGCACTTGGCGCATCAACCACACGCCTAAGCGGGCGCTCATGCTGGCACCTCGGTAACGGCAGCCTCGGTGCGCGGCTGCTTATAGCGGCCATAGCCCCACAGGTATTGCTCAGGGCATTGGCGAATGACATGTTCCATAGCTTGGTTGATTTGTAGCACGGCAGTTTCTAGGTGTGCATCTAGCGGCACCGGCAGGGGTTCAAAAAAAACGACAAAGCCACGCCCCCAGGGCAGGCGCTCGCAGCGCACCAGCACCACCGCAGCGCTGGTTTGCAAAGCCAGCCGAGCGGCCAGCGTCATGGTGTAGGCATTGCGGCCAAACATGGGGGCCCAATGGCCTTGGCCTTTGGGCGGCACTTGGTCGGGCAGCAAGCCCACCGCTTCGCCCCGGCGCAGCGCCTTAATCATCTGGCGCACTCCGGCCAGAGTGGTGGGCACCGCTTGCATACCGGGGCGGTTGCGCGCCGTCTCCATCACCTTGGCCAGCCAAGGCTGGCGCGCCGGGCGGTACAGTACAGTGATGGGGCCATGCTCGCCGCTCCAGCGCCGGGCCGTGGCTTGGGCGCAAAGTTCAAAGCAGCCCAAATGCGGCGTGAGGTACACAATGCCACGCCCGGCGGCATAGGCTTGCTGTACGCATTCTTCCCCCACCAAACGGCAAGGCGGCGGTGCTCCCAGCCACAACCGGGGCAATTCAGCCACCATGCGCCCGGCATGGGCCACGCCAGCGCGCACTTGGGCAAAGCCGTAGCCTGCCAGCGCAGCATGGGCGATAAAGCGACGCCGGTAGGTGGGCGAGGCGCAAAAAACCACCCAGCCCAGCACGGCACCTAAGGCGTGCAACAACCACAGCGGCAGGATGGAAAAAATTTGAAAAGCAATAGGCATTAAGATAGAGGAGTCGCTGAGTTAAAAGAGCAACTTGCAGGGCGACGTTAAACAACACTGCTAAAGCGTTCGCCAAAACTCGTTTCGGGTGGGCGCAACGCCCAAGTGCTGAACTACAGGAGTTTATTCAAATGGCGAACGACTTTCTTTTTACCTCCGAATCGGTCTCTGAAGGGCACCCCGACAAGGTGGCCGACCAGATCTCTGATGCGATTTTGGATGCTATCTTCAAAGAAGATCCCCGCTCGCGGGTGGCCGCCGAAACGTTAACTAACACCGGCTTGGTGGTGTTGGCCGGTGAGATCACCACCAACGCGCATGTCGATTACATCCAAATCGCCCGCGACACCATCAAGCGCATCGGTTACGACAACACCGACTATGGCATTGACTACAAAGGCTGCGCTGTATTGGTCGCCTACGACAAGCAAAGCAACGACATTGCCCAAGGCGTCGATCATGCCAGCGACGATCACCTGAACACCGGTGCCGGTGACCAAGGCCTGATGTTTGGCTACGCCTGCGACGAAACCCCAGAGCTGATGCCCGCGCCCATCTACTACGCGCACCGCTTGGTAGAGCGCCAAGCGCAACTGCGTAAAGATGGCCGCCTGCCCTTTTTGCGCCCCGACGCCAAGAGCCAAGTGACAATGCGTTATGTGGATGGCAAGCCGCACAGCATTGACACCGTGGTGCTGTCCACCCAGCACCACCCCGACCAAAGCGAAAACCAGCACAAGAT
>JAIESZ010000223.1 GCA_019745615.1 Burkholderiaceae bacterium | reverse complement strand
GAGCTCAAACCCAAGGGGCTACCCCTAGACCCGCAGGCCCGCGCCCTGTGGATTGAGTTCTACAACGCCATTGAAGTGCAGCAGGCGGACGGGGCAGAGTTAGAGCAGGCCCGCGCTTTTGCCAGCAAGGCCGCAGAACAGGCAGCGCGCATTGCTGGGGTGATTACCCTGTTCAACAACCCTCAAGCCGCAGTGATTGACGTGCAAGCCATGGACGGTGCCATGGAGCTGGTGACGTTCTACCTGTCCGAGCACTTGCGCCTGATGGGCACCGGCAAACAGGCACAGACAGACAAGCGTTTGCGTGTGCTGTGGGATTGGTTGCAAGAGCAAGGGCCGATTGTAGAAACAAAGCAAATCACCCGGTCAGGCCCACGCACGGTGCGCAGTCTGAAGACTCAAGGGGTAAATGCCCTACTGGAAGCACTGGCCCAGCGTGGCTACATCCGCCCAATCGGCAAGGGTTGGGAGGTGCGCAATGTTGATTGACATTCAAGCCATTCGGCAGGCCGCAAAAAACAAGGCGGCTGCCACTGGATACACGGATAACGTGGATAACGTGGCCGCGAAAAATTATCCAAATTATCCACGTTATCCGCATTATCCAGTTATCCACGGGGTAGAAGTGGCTCTCACCAGCCCCCGGCATAGCCCATTGCTGGCGCTGGCCGACAACTACTGCTCTGCCATCCAAGCCAGTGACAAGGCCTGCAACGACTGGCGCGGCGACATCGAGGCCACCGCGCCCAACGACCGGCAAGGGCTTGCCGCATACCTTCGGGGTGAACTAGCAAAGCTGGTGCCCGTGGCCCCGGCTATGCCACCCAAGGCAGTGCCTACGGTACCAGCCAGCACCACATGGCGGCAGGCAGACCGCGCCGACCAGCTTCACTACTGGAGTTGCACCCAATGCCGCACAGGCCCCAAGTGCCCCCAAGGCCAGCACCTGCATGACGCCTATATCGAGGTGGCAACCCGTGAGCGCTTCATTGGTGCCCAGCCTGACCCGGCCAAGCCGCTGCCCAAGCTCCACAGTGCCCAGTCGTGGAACGTGGCAGACCGCGCCTATCAGGCCCATCACTGGAACTGCACCACTTGCAAGGCCGCCGCCCGCAGTGGGCACTCTGAGCGCTGCGTCCAAGGCCAGCACCTCTACGCCACCTATGAACAGGCTTTTGAAGCGGCAAAAGGAGCTACACCATGATGGACACATTGCAACCGGGGGTTGCAAACACCCCCACCCGTTCATCCATCCCTGACCGCTTGCGCGCCCAAGTGCTGGCGCTGCGCCGCACACAATCGGCCAAAGCGGTATCTCAAGCCCTTGGCATCTCCTTGGGCACCGTCAAGGCCATCAGCAGCCGCTCAGGCATCACCCGCGACAACCCCAAGCTACGCGAGTTTTTCCGACTGCCTGACCCGGTAGCAAGCCACTGCACAGCACTGCAACCCCCGGTTGCACCGCCCCAGCCCGTGGCCGTAACGGGTGACGACGACTTGGACGCCGTACTGTGGCTGCGCCAAGTGGTGCAGACGGGTGACGCTGCCCTGATCGACAAGGCCATGCGGGCCGCCCAGCGCATCAAGACGCCAGAGAACGAGCTGGAGAAACGCTACGGGGACTACCTGATGCGCACATCCAAGGGCAACGTCATGCAAGCCGTCTTTGGCAGCATAGGCTTTGCCAATATCAAGGGGCTGGCGAGCACCACATTGGACAAGCAGGCCCGCCAGCGCGAGGCACTGGCCCGCTTTGGCAGTGTAGATGGCGTGTTTGCCACCTTGCCCCAAGAGCAGTTTTGCATGGATGCGCTGGTGCTGGTGCCCAAGCAAGAGGAAAGCATTTGGCAGTTCGACACCGCCCTGACCAATGCCGCCTTTGCTGCTCAGGCAGATATGGCCCCGCACACCTTGGACGACTGCCTGTATGAGCTGGCGTTCATGGATGAACTCTACCGCCTACGGAGCGCATGGGGCTGCGGCGACAACTTGCCCGAAGTCAACGCCAGAGAGGATTACTTGTTCCATTGCATGGGCCAGCTTCGACCTAAGAGCAGGCAGGAAGCCAAGGCGGTGCTGCGCTATCTGGCCGACCACGAGCGCATGGACAGGACGGGCGTTGACGCCATCTTGGACAACCTGATTGGTTGAAACCCCCGGTTGCACATGGGGTGGCAAAACACCACCCCATCCAAAGAGCATAGAAAAACGCTACCCCCTGACCACCACCAGCCCGGCCATGCGCCGGGTTTTGCTTTTGGAGCTGGCGCTGCTGGTAGCCCACCCCGCCGGGGTTCGACACTGGGGGCCAACTGCTAGACCATCGTGGATATGACGGCCACCACACCATCCACCAGATTCGACCGTGCCGCCAGCAAACGCGCCCAGCTACTGGACACCTTGACCTTCCTCTACCACCAGCGTCAACGCCCAATCTCCCCGATTGAGCTGGAGGCTGAAACCGGCTTCACCAAAGAGCAGACAGTGGAAATCCTCAGGGTGTGCCGTGAGCGGGGGCAGGTGTTCATTGTTGGCCGTGGCCTCTATGCGCCCGTGGTGCAGCACGCACCGCCCCGCGCCATCAGCTTGACCATGCTGCATGACGGCAGCGCCAAGATTGAAATCGGCGACGAGCTACTTTCCCTTGGGCCACTGGAGTACCGAACCTTGACCCGGCTGGTGGGGGGCATTGCCAGCGAAACCGCCATGCTGGCCGCCGAGGGCAATACCGCTACCAAGCTATCCGCAATGGCGGCAAGCGCTCACCGCAATGATGAGCTGCTCAAGCGCATGGCCGAGTTGCTGGCCGCCGTGGCACCCAAGGGGCAAAGGGGCAAGCAGCCGAAGTCTGCAAGCCAGCCCGGCGCTATTTATTAAATAGCAGAGATACCAGAGTTTGCGCGGTATCCAAGGGCAAGGTATCCAAGGCGGTATCCAAGCAATCGGGCATTTGCAGGATGGTTGACAGGGCGCGGTTGACAGCATGGTTGACGGCAAAAGCGCATTTGCCGGAGCTGTAACAGTGGGGCCTGTAACAGGGCTGTAACAGCCGAAGGCGGGTGAACAAGGCGCTGGTGAACAGCGCGGTGAACAAGAAAAGCAGTGTTTCCAAAGCAGGTGTTACCAAGGGTGTAACCACGGAAACCCACACTTTTGAGCCGGTGCGCAAAGTGTGGTGCGCAGGCTGGTGCGCAGCAAAACTGCACTTTCTTTGGAGTGGATGCCGACTGCAAGGGTGGGCCCGAAGTTGGTACGCAAGGCCCGGTACGCAGCTTGGTACGCACGGAAAGCGCTATTTCTGGGTGCGTACTTGGTTAGCGCGGTGCTGGTTAGCGCCTTGGTTAGCGCGGTATGGCCCAGCCCAAACGCACCACCGCGCAACAGGCCTAAGGTAGCAAAAAGTAGCAGGAAGGTAGCACGCCCAAGGGATGACGCACTTTTGCGCCATCACCCTAGGCCCGGCCATGATGACCGTGCCTTTGCCAATGTGGTGCTGGCTTGGTTTACAAACTGGTTTACACGTTTTGGGGCTGTAAACCGGGGTTTGTAAACTGACTGTGCGATGGCCCGTCCCAACACTCCCACTACACCAAGCGCCGCAAAGAGGTTTGGGGGGCACTACACCCGGAGCCTTCGCCGGATTACTCGCTGGAGAGCTATGACGATGAGGGGGGCGAAAATCAGGTGGAACAATTCGTTCCACCTGAAATTGGCTACAAAAAGCCGCCACAACAAACCAAAGGCTTTGCCGCAGCCACCGCCGAAGTGACCGGCGAATCCAAGGCGAAAATCAACCGCAACCTAGCCCGGCCCAAGCACTCAGCGGCAAGGCGTTGGATGATTGGATTGACGCCGCTGGTGATGCGCTATTCGAGCGTGAGTATGCTGAATTCAAGGCTATGCGCGCAGCACAGCAACACTAGACAACCTCGACCGCACCAGCCCGGCTACTGCGCCGGGTTTTTCTTTGGCCGCGCCATTGCAGTGTGATTCGGTGCTGGTAAGGCTTGGTACATAGACCAAAAAGCATTCCCAGCCATCTTCACGCAATCGGTCGGACGCCAATTGCCCGATACGGCGCTTGAGAATAAGCCGGGAACGAGAAAAATTCTAACGCAACACCCCAGCCGCAAGCCGCACCGGCGCTGTGTGATTCGGTGCTGGCGTATCACAGGTAATGATGTTCCGAGAACCGAGACGCAGCTAAGGTGACTTTTCAAAAAGCACCTTCGGCGCTGGCGCTGCTGGCCAATGTGGTGCTGGCCGCCGTGGAGCAACTGCCTAGGCCAGCGTCACCAGTTGCGGTAAAGGCATGGGCCGTTTTGGGGCTGGCTTAACGACAGAGCTACCGCAAAAAGCTGTCAGATTCGCGCAACAAACAGCCCCGATTTTTTTCTGGTGCTAGCCCCGTGCTAGCCCAACAAAAAAGCCACTCCCGAAGAAGTGGCTAAGTTGTTGTTTTTACTGGTGCCGGAGAGATGAATCGAACACCCGACCTTCTCATTACGAATGAGCTGCTCTACCGACTGAGCTACACCGGCGAAGGCGTCATTATACCGACTGATGGTAGCTGGTGACGCGCTCTACTTCGTTCTTGGAACCCAAGATCACGCTCACCCGTTCGTGCAGTTGCGTAGGTTGAACGTCCAAAATGCGCTGGCGGCCATTGGTGGCAGCGCCACCCGCTTGCTCTACCAGCCAGCCCATCGGGTTGGCCTCGTACATCAGGCGCAGCTTGCCCGGCTTGTTGGGTTCACGCTTGTCCCAAGGGTACATGAACACGCCACCACGGGTCATGATGCGGTGCACATCGGCCACCATGCTGGCAATCCAGCGCATATTAAAGTCTTTGCCGCGTGGGCCTTCTTTGCCTTGCAGGCACTCGTCAATGTAGCGGCGTACTGGCTCGTCCCAGTGGCGCATATTGCTCATGTTGATGGCAAATTCTTTGGTGTCCTCCGGGATACGCACTCTTTCTTGTGTCAGGACAAACGAACCTTGCTCACGGTCTAGGGTGAACATAGCCACGCCATCGCCCACGGTCAGCACCAAAGTGGTTTGTGGGCCATAGACGCAATAGCCCGCCGCTACTTGTTGGTAGCCCGGTTGCAGGAAGTCTTTTTCTTCCACGCCCCGGTCGCCTTCGGGCTTTTTCAGCACGCTGAAGATGGTGCCGATGCTGACATTGACATCAATGTTGCTCGAACCATCCAAGGGATCAAACAGCAGCAGGTATTCGCCTTGCGGGTAGCGGTTGGGCACGACATAGATGCCATCCATTTCTTCCGAGGCCATCGCTGCCAAGTGGCCGCCCCACTCGTTTGCCTCGATCAGCACCTCGTTGGCAATGATGTCGAGCTTCTTTTGCACTTCACCTTGCACGTTTTCGCTGTCGGCGCTGCCGAGCACGCCACCCAGCGCGCCCTTGTTCACGGCTTGGCTGATGCTTTTACAGGCGCGGGCCACCACTTCGAGCAGCAGGCGCAGTTGCGAGGGGATAAGCCCATCCACGCGCTGTTGTTCGACCAGATAGCGGGTCAGGCTGATTCGTTTTGCCATACTTTTCTCCTTATTCGTCGGCCAGTGCGCGGCTAATGACTTCGCGCACATCGTTACTCAAATCGGGGCGGGCTGCCACGCGGGCAATGGCCTCGCGGGCACCACTGCGCCAAGGCTCGGCCAGTTTTTTCCAGCGGTCGAGGGCGCGGGCGAGGCGGGCTGCCACTTGGGGGTTGATGGCGTCTAGCTCCAAGACGCGCTCACTCCAAAAGACATAACCGGCAGCATCTTGGCGGTGGAAGGCACCGGGGTTGGCGCTGCAATAGCTGAAAATCAAACTGCGGGCGCGGTTCGGGTTCTTGAGGGTGAAGTCCGGGTGCGCCAGCAGTTGTTTCACGATAGGCAACACATGACCGGCGCGGTCGCTGGCTCCGGCTTGCAGGGCAAACCATTTGTCCAGCACCAGCGGATCATCCTTAAACAGCGCATGAAAGCGCTCTAGCGCTGGCGCTGCCAGTGCATGACCACAGCCGACCAAAGCAGCTAGGGCATTAAAGCGATCCGTCATGTTGCCCGCATCTTTGAAGCGCTGCAACGTCTTGCCGGGCCAGACGCTGTCATCGCTGTGTTGTGCGCCTAGGCAGAGCATGGTCAGGGCCAAGCCTGCCAGTGCGCGCCGCCCTGCCGAAACGGCATCGGGTCGGTAGGCTCCGCTGGCTTGGTGCGCTTCGTAGGCCCATTGCCAGTCGGCGTGCAGGGCCAAGGCCAATTGCAGGCGCATGGCTTCGCGCACGGCATGGATGCGCTGTGGATCGACCACCGCCAATTGTTCAGCGATGTAGGTCTCTGACGGCAGCGTCAGCACCAGTTCTTTGAAGGCGGCGTCCAGCGTGGCATCGCGCAGCACTTGGCGCAGCGCTTGCAACAGGGCTTCGTCCAAAATGGCGGCATCGTTGCCGCTGTCTGGGGTGGCGATGGCCTGCAAAGCGCGGCGCAAGACCAAGCGCTGGCTGGCTTCCCAGCGGTTGAAGGCATCGTGGTCGTGGGCTAGTAGCGTGAGCAGTTCGGCGTCGGTGTAATCTACCTCCAGCACCACTGGGGCACTAAAGCCGCGCAGCAGTGAGGGCACCGGCGCTTGCGCCACGTTGACAAACGTCCATTGCTGCTCGGCCTCGTGCAGCACCACGGTGCGATTGGTGCCGGTGGCGGCTTCTTCACCTTCTAACTGCAAAGCCAGCGCCTGACCGTCGTGGTTGAGCAGTCCCAACTCCACCGGAATGACAAACGGCTCTTTGCCCGGCTGGCCCGGTGTGGCCGGGCAGCTTTGGCGCAGCGTCAGGGTATAGGTGCGTTGGTCGGCATCGTATTGGCCGCTGGCCTGCACGCGTGGCGTGCCCGCTTGGCTGTACCAGCGTTTGAACTGCTCCAGTTGCAGCGCCAGTGCGCTGCCGGGGTTGGCATCGGCAATGGCTTGGGCAAAATCGTCGCAGGTCACGGCTTGGCCGTCGTGGCGGGCAAAATACAGCGCCATGCCCTTGGCAAAGCCATCGCGGCCCACCAAGTGGTGCATCATGCGCACGACTTCGGCACCCTTTTCGTAGATGGTGACGGTGTAGAAGTTGTTGATTTCGATATAGCTGTCGGGGCGTACTGGGTGCGCCATCGGGCCAGCATCTTCTGGGAACTGGGAGGTGCGTAGCACGCGCACATCCTCAATGCGCTTGACGGCACGGGCCGAGGGGCTGCCCGCCATATCCATGCTGAATTCTTGATCCCGAAAGACCGTCAGCCCCTCTTTGAGTGAGAGCTGGAACCAATCGCGGCAGGTGATGCGGTTGCCCGTCCAATTGTGGAAGTACTCATGGCCCACCACCGCTTCGATGTTGGCAAAGTCGGTGTCGGTGGCCGTGGCTTCGCTGGCTAGCACATACTTCGTGTTGAAGATGTTCAGGCCCTTGTTTTCCATCGCGCCCATGTTGAAGTCGCTGGTGGCCACAATCATGAAGCGTTCTAAGTCCAGCGGCAGATTAAAGCGGGCCTCATCCCAAGCCACGCTGGCCATGAGCGAGTTCATGGCGTGCTCGGTCTTGCCCAAGTCGCCGGGGCGCACATACACCTCTAGCAAATGCTCTTTGCCCGCACGCGACACAATGCGCTGTTGGCGTGCCACCAGCTTGCCCGCTACCAGCGCAAACAGGTAGCAGGGCTTTTTGTGCGGATCGTGCCACTTGGCAAAGTGGCGGCCAGCGTCCAGATCGCCTTGCTCCAGCAGATTGCCGTTAGACAGCAACACCGGGTACGCCGCCTTGTCGGCGCGCAGCGTCACGGTGTAGCTGGCCATGACATCGGGGCGATCCAAGAAGTAGGTGATGCGCCGAAAGCCTTCGGCCTCGCATTGCGTAAAGAAAGTACCTTGGCTGACGTACAGGCCCATGAGCTGGGTGTTCTTCTCCGGCACGCAGGTGGTGAAGATCTCCAGATCAAACGGCTCTGGGCCTTCGGGCAGGTTTTCCAGCACCAGCTGGCTGCCGTCCATCTTGAACGACGTTCCGGCCCCATTGACCAGCACCCGCGAGAGGTTCAGCTCTTCGCCCTCCAGACGCAGGGCTTGCGCCGCCACATCGGAGTTGCGGCGCAGGCGCATCTTATTGAGCACGCGGGTTTTGGCCGGATCGAGGTCGAAGGTCAGTTCTACCGTGTCAATCCACCAAGCCGGGGGCTGGTAGTCGCTGCGGTGGATGGCCGTGGGTTGACCCTGTCCGTCAGGCATAAGCAACATGGTTTTCCTTAAACGCCCTGTTTGAGCGATGCTTCGATGAATGCGTCTAAATCGCCGTCCAGCACTTTTTGCGTGGCGGAGATTTCGACATTGGTGCGCAAGTCCTTGATGCGGCTGTTGTCCAGCACATAGGAGCGGATTTGGTGGCCCCAGCCCACATCGGTCTTGGTGTCTTCGAGCTTTTGCTGCTCTTCTTGGCGCTTGCGCATCTCAAAGTCATACAGCTTAGAGCGCAGGCGTTGCCAAGCGATGTCACGGTTGCCGTGTTGGCTGCGGCCATCTTGGCATTGCACGACGATGCCGGTGGGTATGTGCGTCAGGCGCACGGCGGAGTCGGTCTTGTTAATGTGCTGGCCGCCTGCGCCGCTGGCGCGGTAGGTGTCGGTACGCACATCCGAAGGGTTGATGTTGATCTCAATCGAATCATCAATCTCCGGGTAGACAAACAGGCTGGCAAAGCTGGTGTGGCGGCCACCGGAGCT